>RKSI01000167.1 GCA_007570905.1 Gammaproteobacteria bacterium | reverse complement strand
TGCCCGGGCGGGTGTGTGCAATGTATCACACGCGGCGCGCGCGCTCAACCGGTGACGCCGCGCACGCTGGATTCAATGAATTCTATCAGGGTTTGCACCTCCGGGTGGCCGGCGGCGGCGCGGCGGTGCTTTTCAAGGCAACTGCGGAGGCCGCCGGGCGTGCGCACCAGATCGAGATAGGCGTTGTGCAGCGCGCGTATCGTGTCTTCGGAAAAACCGGCGCGGCGCAGCCCCACCTTGTTCAGGCCGTGGGTCTTGGCGGGGTTGCCCGAGGCCAGCGTGTACGGCGTCAGATCCTTGGTGAAGGTGCTGGCCTTGCCGCTGAAAGCGTGGCGCCCGACGCGGCAGAACTGGTGCACCAGGCTGAAGCCGCCGAGCGTCGCGTGGTCGTGAACCTCGACATGGCCGCCGAGCGAGGCGCCGTTGGCGAAGGTCGTGTGGTCGCCGACGACGCAGTCGTGCGCGATGTGCACATATCCCATCAGCAGGTTGTCGTCGCCGACGACGGTCTTGCCGAGCGCCGCGGCGGTGCCGCGGTTCAGCGTGCAGAACTCGCGGATGACATTGCGGTCGCCGATGACCAGTTGCGTCGGTTCGCCGGCGTATTTCCTGTCCTGCGGCTGCTCGCCGAGCGAACAGAACTGAAACACGCGGTTGTCGCGCCCTATCGTCGTCGGCCCCTTGATGACGACATGCGAGTCAATGCAGGTGCCGGCGCCGATGGTCACGCCGGCGCCGATGACGCTGTATGCGCCGACGGCGACATCCGCCGCAAGGTCGGCGCCGGCGTCAACAACCGCCGTCGGGTGGATGCCGCTCATCCGGCCCGGCTACTTCTGCACGCAACTCAGCGTCGCGGTGGCGGCGACCTCGTCGCCGACCGATGCCGTGGCGCTGAAAATGGCGTAGTTGCGCTTGCTGCGCTCAAACACCGCGTCAAGCAGCAGTTGGTCGCCGGGCACCACCGGACGCTTGAACTTCGCGTCCTTGATGCCGGTCAGCAGGTAAAGGCCGCCTGTGTTTGATTCGGCCATGCCGCCGGCGGCCAGCACGCACGACGCCTGCGCCATCGCCTCCAGAATCAGCACGCCCGGCATAATCGGCTTGCCCGGAAAATGCCCCTGAAAGAACGGCTCGTTGGCGGTGACATTCTTCACCGCGCGCAAGCGCCGGCCCTTCTCCAGTTCAATCACGCCGTCAATCAGCAGCATCGGGTAGCGGTGCGGAATCAGCGCCATGATTTGTTCCAGGTTGTATATCATCGCCCGTTCGCCCCCTTCGCGCGTTTGTTTTCGTTGCCGGCGAGGGCGTTGACGCGCTGCGCGAGGCCGCCGAGACGCCGGTAGTGCAGCGCGTTGCGCAGCCACTCGCGGTGGTCCTGCTGCGGCATGCAAGATGTGTAGCGCCCCGGTTTCGTGATGGACTTCATCACGCTGGTCATCGCCGAGATGACGACATCGTCGCAAATCTCGACATGCCCCTGAATGCCGGCAAGCCCGCCGATCATGCAGCGCCTGCCGATGACGGCGCTGCCGGCGATGCCGACGCAGCCGGCAATCGCGGTGCCGTCGCCGATGCGGACGTTGTGCGCGATTTGCACCTGGTTGTCTATCTTGACGCCGTTGCCGATGACGGTGTTGTCGAGCGCGCCGCGGTCTATCGTCGTGTTGGCGCCGATTTCCACATCGTCGCCGATTTCAACGCCGCCGACCTGCTCAATCTTGACCCAGCCGCCGTCGCGCCTGGCATAGCCGAAGCCGTCGGCGCCGATGACCGCGCCCGGATGAATCACGACGCCGTCGCCCAGGCGCACGCCGCTTTGCAACGTGACCTGCGCCTCCAGCCGGCAGTTGTCACCGATGCGGCAGTCCTCCATCAGCGTGCAGTTAGGGCCGATGGCCGTGCCGCCACCGATGCGGCAACCGGCGCCGACAACGCTGCACGCCCCGATGCTCGCGCCGTCGCCGACCACGGCGTCGGCGGCGACGACGGCGGACGGGTGGATGCCGCCGCCTGGCGCGTCGTCACGGCGAAACAGCCGCGAAATGGCGGCGAACGCCAGCCAGGGGTCGTCGCAAATCAGCGCCGGCAGGCGGCAGGCGCCGCTGTCTTCCTCTTTCAGCACGATGGCGCTGGCGCGGGTCGCGTCCAGCAGGCGGCGGTGCTTCGGGTCGCCCAGAAAAGTCAGGTCGCCGGGGCGCGCGCCGGCGATGCTGCCGATGCCGCGTATCTCGGAATCGGGCGCGCCCGACAGCCTGGCGCCGGCGTATTCGGCGAGTTCAAGCAATGTGTAACTCTTGCCGGTCATCACAAGGTCACTGCGCGCGCTTCTCCAGCATCTCGATGATGGTGTCGGTCATGTCGATGCGGTCGCTGGCGTAAAGCACCGGCTCGGACATGACGAGGTCGAATTTCCTTTTCTTTGCGACATCGGAGATGACCTTTGACACCATCTTTTGTATGTCCGCCAGTTCCTCGTTCCTGCGGTCGGAGAATTCGCTCTGGAAGTCCTCGGTTCGGGTTCGCAGGCGGCGCTTTCTGGACGCAATCTCGCGCTCCAGCCGCCGCCGCCTGGCCGGCTCCATTTTGGCGCCGCTATCGCGCAGCCGCTTCTCCAGTTTCCCGATCTGCTCCTGCGCTTCAAGCAGTTTGTCGTTTCTGCCGGAGAATTCCTCCTGCAGCCGCTCCCTCGCGGCGGCGGCCTGCGGCGCCTCCTGCATTACGCGGGCGACATTGATGAAGGCGATGTTGTCCGCCTGCGCCGCCGCCGCCTGCCATATCGCGGCCGCAATGCAGCCCGCCGCCAGGAATATTCTCAATGTGGTTGTCATGCCGCCTCCCGCGTCAGAAGTTGGTTCCAAAGTCAAACTGGAAAGATTCGGTGTCGTCGCCGGATTCATCGTTGAAGTGCGACGCCAGGTTGAAGGTTACCGCGCCTATCGCGGTGAGCCAGTGCACATTCAGGCCGAACGCGCCTTTCATGTCGCCGAACGAGAAGTCGCCGATGTCTTCGGTGACATCGCCGATGTCGGTGAACAAACTCATGCGCAGCCGCGACGGGTCGTAAATGGCCGCGCTCGGAAAGAACAGGTCGAAGTTGCCGAGCAGCCTGAAATTGCCGCCGATGGCGTCGTCCGGGTCCGCCGGGTCTCTCGGCCCGACCGAGTTGTTCTGGTATCCGCGCAAACTTCTGGTGCCTCCCGCATAGTATCTGTCATAAAACGGCACCTCGCTGGTGTCGCCGTAGGCGCTGGCGTACGATAACACACCGCGCGGCGCAAAGATGAAATTGCGCGCCTCGCCGAGCGGGAAATAGTGGCCGTGCGAGTAGTTGAGTTTGACATAGCTGAGGCCGCCGCCGGGGCCGAACAGGTCCACCGAGCCGCGAATGCGGGCGCCTTCGGTCGTGAACAGCGAGCGGTCGCGGGTGTCATAAACCAGGTTGGTGCTGAGTATGTAGTTGGTGAACTCAAGAACATAGTCGTACTCGCCGACATCCTGGCGCCTGCCGTCGATGAAGTCGTCCACAAAGCGGCACAGGTCGGTGTCGGCGCGGTTGTTGTTGCACGGCACCGACAACTGGATGTCCTGGAAGCGGAGGCCGAAGCCGAGCGTGTCGGACTCGGAAATCGGGACGCCGTAGTTCAGCGACAGGTTCAGTTCGTCGGTGTCGGCGGCGGTTACATTGAGGCGGTTGGAGCCGTAGTCCACCTCGCGGTAACTTAGATTCCAGGCGCGGCTGATGCCGTCTATCGTGTAATACGGATCCAGAAAGCCGACGGCGTAGCGAGAACTCGAGTCGCTGTTGTTGAAGGCGAAGTTGATGCGGTTGCCGCTGCCGAGAAAGTTGTCCTGCGCGAGGCTCACCGACAGCACGCCGCCCTCGCTGTCGGAATATCCCGCGCCGATGTTGAAGTTGCCCGACAGCCGCTCGCTGACGCTGAAATCCAGGTCCAGCAGGTCGCCGGATTCCGCCACCGGCTTCTCCTCGATGGTGACCTCCGACACATATGGGAGGCGCTGCAGGCGGCGGCGCGACAACTCGACATTGCGGGCCGAATAGGCGGCGCCCTCCAACTGCCTCATCTCGCGCCGGAAGACCTCGTCGTCGGTGGTCTCGTTGCCCTGGATGTCGATGCGCCGCACATAT
The DNA here is from genome assembly GCA_007570905.1 of Gammaproteobacteria bacterium. Taxonomy (GTDB): domain Bacteria; phylum Pseudomonadota; class Gammaproteobacteria; order Poriferisulfidales; family Oxydemutatoraceae; genus Oxydemutator. The sequence continues at coordinate 2,542 of RKSI01000167.1, read as the reverse complement.
GCGCGCTTGCCGGGCGACACGAAAAACGCCAGGTCCACGGTCGAATCGCCGGGCCGCGTCTCGGGAATCACATTGACCCTGGCGAAGGCGTAACCGCGGTCTTTCAGGTGGCGGGTGATGGCGTCGCTCAGCGCCAGCGTCGTCTTGCGCGAGAAAGTCGTGTTCTTGATGCCGCCGACCATCTTCTGCAGCGCGCCGCGGTCGGGCACCTCCATGCCGGTCAGGTTGACATCGCGGATGCGGTAACGCCGGCCCTCGCTGACCTTGATGAGGACATCAATGCTGCGCTTGTCCGGCGTCAGCGTGACGCGCGTCTCCTCCACCCTGAAATCAAGAAAACCGCGGTCGAGATAGGTGTTGTTGATGCGCTCCAGGTCGCCCTCAAGTTTGAACTTGGAGTATTGGTCCTTGCTGCTCCAGAATTCGTACCAACTTTTGCCGCCGGTCTCGAAATCCTCGCGGATGACCTCTTCGGAGACCCGCCGGTTGCCGGTGATGCGCACATCGCGCACGATGGCGGTGCGGCCCTCGTCGATGACAATCTCGAGATTGACCTGGTTGTCCGGCGCCTCCAGCGCGCCCATCCGCACCTGAACGCCGTATTTGCCGATTGCGTAATACTGCTGTTTCAGTTCCTCGCGCAGCCGCTCGAAAGTCGCGCGGTCGTAGATGCGCCCGATGGCGATGTTGATTTCCTGCAGGCCCTCGGTCAGCGCGTCGTCCGGGATAATCTCGTTGCCCTCAATGACGATGGCGGCGATGCCCGGCCTTTCCTGCACGACGAAAATCAGTTTGCCGCCGTCGTGGCGCAGCACAATGTCCTCGAAAAGGCCGCTGCGGTAGAGTTCGCCCATCACCTCCGGCGCGTCGTCCGGGTTGAAATAATCGCCGACCTGCACCGACAGCCCGGAAAACGCCTGGCCTGCGCTGACGCGCCGGAGGCCTTCTATCTCGATGTCCTCGACGACAAACCCCTGCGCCGCGGCGGCGCCGGGTGCGAGCAGCGCGCAGGCCATCAAGCCCATCAAGGTGCGGCGCAGAAACCGGTGGCAACCCATGCGCCCGTCAGAACAAACGGTTCAGGTCGTTGTAGAGGGCCACCATGATCAGCAGTCCGAGCACCGCGATGCCGATTTTCTGGCCGAGCAACTCGGCCTTTTGCGACAGCGGCGAACCTTTGACCCACTCAATCAGGTAATACAGCAGGTGGCCGCCGTCCAGCACCGGTATCGGCAGCAGGTTGAGGATGCCGATGCTGACGCTGAGCAGGGCGACGGTGGTGAGATAGGCGACAAAGCCCAGCAGAAACGAGGTGCCGGCGAACTCGGCGATGGTCAGCGGGCCGCTGATGTTGTTGAACGAGACCTGGCCCATCACCATTCGCGCGATGAACTTCAGCGTCATCCACGACATCGCCACGGTCTCGGAAAACGCTTGCGACATCGCCTCCAGCGGACCGTAGCGGACAAAGTCGCGGTAGCGCAGCAGCACATCTTCCGGCAGTTGCGGCGCGACGCCGACCTGGCCGATTTCGGCGCCGTTCTCGGTCACCGTGTCAATCGCAAGCGGCAGCGACAATGTGCTGCCGCCGCGCTCTATCGTCACCGTCACGGTGCGCCCCGGATGGGCGCGGACTTCGGCGACCAACGCGCCCCAGTCGGCGACTTCCCTGCCGTCAAATGTCACAACCCGGTCGCCCTCCTGCAAGCCGCTGCGCGCCGCCGACCCCGACGAGCGCATCTTGCCGAGCGCCGCCGGCAAACTCGGCGCCCACGGGCGGATGCCGAGGCGCTCCAGCAGCGAGACATCAATATCCAGCAACTCGTCGCCCGGCGGCAAGCCGAGAATCACGCGCCGGTGTTCGCCCCGGTGCACCACCTCAAGCGCGACGCCGGTTTCCTGGTCGAGCGCCTCGTCGAGTATCGTCATCAGCGCCTGCTTCCAGCTGTTCACCGGGCGCCCGGCGACCGACACCAACTGGTCGTCGCCGACCAGCCCCGCCTGCATCGCCGGGCTGCCGGGCAGCACCTCGCCGATGACCGGGCGCACGACATATGAGCCGACGACGGCGATGATGAAAAACAGCGCAAACGCCAGCAGCAGGTTCGCCGCCGGGCCTGCGGCGACGATGGCCGCGCGCGCCGCCAGCGGCTGGCGGTTGAACGAACGCGGCGCCTCGTCGTCGGCGACCTCGCTCTCGCGTTCGTCCAGCATCTTGACATAGCCGCCGAGCGGCAGCATGCCGACGACATATTCGGTGCGGTCGTCGCCGGCAATCTTGCGGTACAGCGGCCTGCCGAAGCCGACTGAAAACTTCAGGATGCGTACGCCGCACTTCTTCGCCACCCAATAGTGGCCGTACTCGTGAAAAGCAATCAGCAGGCCGAGGGCGATAACAAAGCCGATGGCTCCGAGGAAAAATGACATTTTGTTTGTTCTCTATGGGTCGTCGTGTGGGCTTCCGTGCCGGGTGAACCCGTTATAGTAGCGCGTGTCGGGCGGAAAAGGTATCGGCAAGGAGGAAAACCGCGCTGGGCAAGGG
>RKSI01000102.1 GCA_007570905.1 Gammaproteobacteria bacterium | reverse complement strand
CTGGAGCAGACGATACACCGCGTGCGCGAACTGAACATGGCGAACGAGCGCCTGTTCTTCCTCGCAAGCGACGCGGAGTCGGACACGCTGGCCGTCACCGCGGTGCTTGACACGCCGACGGCGGATACGCTGACGCCGGTAACCAGCCCGGCGCTGACCTTCTCCGGCCTGTCGGCGATGGTGGCGAAGAGCGCCATCAGCGGCACCTCGCAGACTTACGCCATCACCGGCCTGACCGACAGCGGCGGAAGCAATGTGCTGTGGAGCGTCGCCGACGGCGTCGGTGCTCTGACGGCGTCGAGTTATTCACTGGGCCTGTCGTCGCGCACGCAGGTGGTGCGGCTGGGCAATGACTTCCTGCCGCCGTCGCTGGGACGGGTAACGCTGACGGACAACGCCGGCAATGAAAGGCTCGGCCTGACCGGCGGCGACTTCACGCTGACGCTGGAGGCGCTGAACGCCGCCGGCGCGCCGACAGCCGCCGAGGAGGGCGCGTCGCCGGTGCTGACATCCATCACGCCCGCCGCGTTCACCGCCGGCGCGGACGAAGTCGGCGTGTCGTTCACGGTGCCGGCGGGCGCCAGAACCGCGACCAGGACATCGGTGAGTTTGCGCGTCACGGTTCCCGGCGCGGGGCAGTCCGAATCGTCGCTGCTGATTACCTGGCCGCTGGTGCCTGCGGGCAATCTGCTGGCGGGCGTCACTTCCGACACCGATGCCGACGGCATTCCGGACAACATCGGCGCCGACCGCTTTGTCGGCGACAGCGCGCTTCCTGTCTCGGTGGTCGCCGGCGGCAGGGAAGTCGCGGGCCGCGCGGAGTGGCACCACATTCGCGCCGGACTGCCGCAGCACAGAATGTGCGCCGGCGGCCTGACGCTGCGGTTCGCCGCCGCCGCGGACAACCCGTTCAACAGTTATGACGACTGGGCGGCGTCGTTCTCCACCGCCGAACTGGAGACGCTGGGCGTGGCCGCGCCGCCGCAGACGCTGCGCTCGGCGTACAACTTCGGCGTTTGCGGCGTGGACTACGACACCGCGCCCGTCAGCGCGACGGACACGACGGTGGGAATCACCGGTGGCCGCGCGGTGGTCATCATTCCGCTGCCGCAGGACCTGCACGACGACACCGATGTCAGCATTTACAAATACCGCACCGCCGACAACGCCTGGCAGGCGGTTTCCGCGCGCAGCGACGACTTTGCATTTGGCTTCATGGAACTGCAAAACGGCGTGTGTCCGCTCACCAGCGAAGTGCCGGCTACTTCCGCCAAGCGTAATGGAGACGCCTGCCTGGTCGTCAGCATCCGCGACGGCGGCGCGTTTGACAACGATGGCAGCATCAACGGCGTGATAGACGATCCCATCGGCATCCGGGCTGGCGGCGTGCCCGGCGGCGGCGGCGGCGGCGGTGGCGGCTCGTTCGGCCTGTTTGAACTCTTTGCGGTATTGCTCTTTGCTGCGGCGGCGCTGCTGCGCGCACGGCGGCGGCGCGTGAATGCCTGACAGCGGGCCTTTCCGGCGCCTGCTTCCCGAACTGTTGCTGGCCGTCGCCGTCGCGGCGGCGGCGGCGGTTGCCACGCTGGAAGCACCCCAGACTTTTTCCCTTTATAACCGCGGCCTGATTGAGGCCGGCGAATGGTGGCGCTTGCTGACCGGCAATTTTGCCCACCTGAACCTGCGCCACCTGCTGCTCGACCTGGCCGCCTGGATACTCATCTTCCTGCTGGGGCGCGCGTGGTTGGGCGTGGCCGACTGGGTTGTGTCGCTCGCGGTTTGCTGCATGGCGGTGTCCGCCGGTTTGTATTGGTTTTCGCCGGAAATCGGCGTTTTTGGCGGCCTGTCCGGCGCGCTGCACGGCCTGTTTGCGCTGATGGCGCTGAAACAACTGCGCGCCGGCGACCGCCTCGGCTGGCTGCTGCTGCTGCTGGTGACGCTGAAACTGCTGTATGAGTGGCGCTACGGCGGCACGCCGGGCACATCGGAACTGATAGGCGTGCCGGTCGCCGCCCAGACCCACCTCTACGGCGCGCTCGGCGGCGCCGCGCTTTTCCCGCTGTTGCTGCTGGCCGACCGCCTCAGAAAAGGCGCCCGTCGCGCACCGGCGCAATAACGTCTGCGGGCCATTCGCCGCCCGCCATCTTTGCCGCCGATGTTATGTGCCGGCAAGCCGGGCGACGCCGAATGCAACGCGGCGCACATCGGCGCAATAATGCACGCGCCGCCCGCCGTCATCCGCGCATAAAAAAACCCGGCAGCGCCTGGACGCTGCCGGGTTTTGTTGCGAAGAGGGCGCTCTCCGAAGAGAGCGCCCCGCCGTCCGGCTTACCTTTTCTTGGTGGTGCGCCGCTTTTTGACGGTGCGCCGTTTCTTCACGGTGCGCCGCTTCTTCACAGTGCGCCGTTTTTTGACGGTGCGCCGTTTCTTCACGGTGCGCCGCTTTTTGACGGTGCGCCGCTTCTTCACGGTGCGCCGCTTCTTGACGGTGCGCCGCTTCTTGACGGTGCGTCTCTTCTTGGGAGCCGCTCTCCGCTTTTTGACCGTGCGCCTCTTTTTGACGGTGCGCTTCTTTTTGGTGGCAGCCTTTCTTTTGACGGTTCGCCTTTTGCGGGTGGCGGTTTTCCGCTTGGGAGCCGCCCGTTTTGCGGTGCGTCGTTTGGTCGTCCTGCGTTTGGCCGCAGACTTCCTCTTCACAAGTCGCTTTTTAGTGCGTCTTTTAATGGCCATCAGTACCTCCTCATGGTTGTTGGCGATGGAGCCGGAATGCCGCGCCACGGCGCGCCTGGCGGGCGTATTCGGTTGATTGGGCTGAAAAGTGAGATAACTCCGAAGAAGTCGTCGCTCCCTTCCTCCTTTGAACCATTGGGTTCAGGGAACAGGCCGCTTCCGCCGCCTTCAGGCTTCTCATCGCAATGAGCATGCACACCGGCGGCGGCGTTGGCCCGTCTTTTCAAGAAGTACGGCAAAGGATTATTAAGGGGGCTAACGAGTATCACAGAGTTATCTCAAGACTTTCAGAATCTTTCTTGCCTGCGGCGGCGGAGGATTCGCCGCCGGTTTCAACCAGATGAATCAGGTGCGTCACTTTTTCACGCAGCATTCGCCGCGTTTTCAGCAACTGGTCGGTGAGGTTGAGCGCGGTGATGACGGAGACCTTTTCATTGTCGGCGGTGGAGGCCGCCTGCTTCATGCCGGCAAACAACTGGTTCAGGTGGCTGGCCGCCTCGTGCAGGTTCTGCTCTTCTTCCGGCTCGCACGCCACGAGGTAGTGTCTTCCGAGAATGTTGATTTCAATGTTGGAGAGATTGCGGTTCATTGGGGGGAGGAGTTCCGGTCGTTGATTTCACGGAGGCGTTTTACAAGCGACTCAAACTTCTTTGTCACTTGCCGGTTTCTTTCAGTCAGCATTTTGTTTTCTGAAAGAAGATTGTGTTGTTCATCGCGCAAGACTCTGTTCTCTTCGGCGAGACGGCCGTGGTTGCCGAGCAGTTTTTCAATTTGCCGCTCGAGCTCTTCAATCGGATGAAGTCCTTCAATAAGAGTTTCCGACTGATCCATCTGCTGAATAGTATGATATTTTTTTCATTGGTCAAGTAAAAAAAACAATAAAATTTTCGGCCAAATCCGCTACACTTGAGCGTAGAAATTCGCGGACGCTTTCAGGCGCCGCAAACCCGCGCGAAACGCGCCATCGGACATGTTTGTAAATGTATGAAATAAAAAGGAATATTGAACGCCGTGGAAGCGCATGCAATGCACGCGCAGGGGTTGGAATGTGGGCGTGAAAAACACAAACACGGGTCATTCGCCGCAGGAATTTGCAAAACGCCGGCGCCGCGTTTTGCGCGAAATCGGGCGCGATTCGCTGCTGTGCGTGCGCGCCGCGCCGCGCCGGATTTACGCCGGCGATGTGGATTATCCCTACCGCCAGAGCAGCGATTTTGCATACCTCACCGGCCTTGACGAAGACGCGATGGTCGCGGTTCTGGCGCCCGGCTGCGAACACGGCGACTACATTTTGTTCTGCACGCCGAACGACGACACGCGAACATTGTGGGAAGGGCGCCGCGTCGGCATGCGCGCGGCGGTGCGCGAACACGGCGCCGACCTGGCGCTGCCGCTCGCCGACTTCGCCGAATGGTTGCCGCGCCTGCTCGCCGGGCGCCGCCGGCTGTATTGCGACCTGCAAGACGCCGCCCACCGCGACGAACTGGCGGCGGCCTGCGCCGGCGCGCTGGCCGCCGCGCGCGGCGCCGCGGCGCCGCGCGAACTGGCCGACCTGTCGCTGGTGCTGCACGAGATGCGCCTGAAAAAGTCGCCGTCGGAATTGCGCCTGATGCGCCGCGCCGCCGACATCTCGGTGGACGCGCACCGGCGCGCATGGCGCGCGTGCCGCCCGGGCGTGAACGAACGCGAAATCGCCGCCGAGTTGCTGCACGAGTTTCACCGCCACGGCGCCGCGGCGGCCTACCCGCCGATAGTCGGCGGCGGCGCCAACGCCTGCGTGCTGCATTACACCGACAACAACGCCGCGCTGAAAGACGGCGACCTGCTGCTGATTGACGCCGGCGCCGAGGTTTGCCTTTATGCCGGCGATGTGACGCGCACGGTGCCGGTCAACGGGCGCTTCCGCCCGGCGCAGCGCGAACTCTATGAAATCGTGCTGCAGGCGCAGAAAAAGGCCATCGCCGCGGTGGTGCCGGGCCACACCTGGAAGGATGTCCACGCCGCCGCGGTCGCCGCGCTGACGCGCGGGCTGGTCGCGGCGGGGCTGCTGCGCGGGCGTGTGCCGTCGCTGATACGCAAGCGCGCATATACGAGGTTTTACATGCACGGCACCGGCCACTGGCTGGGCATGAATGTGCACGACGCCGGCGACTACGCCAAGGATGGCCGCCCGCGCCGTTTTGAGCCGGGCATGGTGCTGACCGTAGAGCCGGGGCTGTATGTGCGCCGCGCGCGCGATGTGGCGCGGCGCTGGTGGAACACCGGCATCCGCATAGAGGATGATGTGCTGGTCACGCCGCGCGCGCCGCGCGTGCTGAGCGCGGCGCTGCCGAAAGAAGCCGCCGACATTGAAGCGGCGATGGCGCAATGAACGCCGCGCGGCATTGCAATTCTCGCGGCGCGGTGAACGCCGACTGCGGCATTGCAACCCTGATCGCGCGATGAGCGCCGCTTGCGACACCGCAATTCTGATGGCGCGGTGAACGCCGACTTTGACATTGCCATCCTCGGCGCCGGCCTGGCCGGTTCGGCGCTGGCGCTGGCGCTGCGCGGCAGCGGCGCGCGCACCGCCGTCATTGAAACGCACGACCTGGCGGCGCCGGCAAAGATTCCGCTGCGCGCGATTGCTCTGTCGGATGTCAGCAAAAGCATTCTGCAGAATCTCGGCGCGTGGAACGAGGTGCGCGCAGATGCCTGGCCGGTTCGCAAGATACATGTCTCGGAACAGGGCGTCTTCGGCGTCACCCGCATTCGCGCCGCAGAAGAGGGGCTGGACGCGCTCGGCCAGGTCGTGCTCGCGTCGGATTTGGCGCGGGCGCTGCACCGCCTGCTGCGCGCGTCGCCGCAGGTGTCGCTGCTGTCGCCCGCGCGCGCGACGGAAATCGCGCGCCATTCCGACGATGTCGCCGTTCGCGTCGGCGGCGCAGGCGGCGTGTCGCAACTGCGCGCGAAGTTGCTGGTGCTGGCCGACGGCGGCGCGTCGGGCTTTGCCGAACGCTTAGGCTTTCGTTTCCGGACGACGGATTACCGCCAGTCGGCGGTGGTCGCCGCGATAGACGGCGGCGGCGAAGGCGATGTTGCATTTGAGCGTTTCACCGCGCACGGCCCGCTTGCGGTGCTGCCGGCGGGCGGGCGGCGGCGCGTGGTCGCATGGGTGCACGCCCGCGATGACGCCGCCGCGGTCGCCGCGCTGCCCGACGATCAATTCACCGAGCGTTTGCAGCGTGACCTGGGCTGGCGTCTCGGCAAACTGCACAACCCGGGGCCGCGCTTTGTCTATCCGCTGGGGCTGAACCGCTCGCTTGACATGGTGCGCGGGCGCGTCGCGCTGCTGGGCGACGCCGCGCACCGCGTGCATCCGGTGGCGGGGCAGGGTTTTAATCTGGCGCTGCGCGATGTCGCGTTTTTGTCCGAATGCGTGTTTGACGCGCTCGGCGACCCGCGTGCCCCGCATGACTCGCGTGCCCCGCATGACCCGCATGACCCGCGTGACCCGGGCGCCGCCGCCGTGCTCAATGCCTGGCGGCGGCAGCGCATGGCGGATGTGCGGCGTGTCGTGCGCTTCACCGATGCGCTTGCGCGGCTGTTTGTGATGCCCGGCAGACCCGCCGCGTGCGCGCGCGGTCTGGGCCTTGCCGCGCTTGACCTGCTGCCGCCGCTGCGCCGCGGCCTCGTGCGCCGCGGCTTGGGCCTGGTTCCGCCGTGGCCGCGGCTGGCGGGCGAACGCCTTGCCGACGAACACCGGGCCGACGCACAACAGGCCGACGAGCAACAGGCCAACGCACACCGGGCCAACGCACAGCGGCTCGGCGCACAGCGGGCAGGCGCACAACGGCCCAATGAGCAACAGGCCAAAGCACAACGGGCCGACGCACGCCTGCCTGAAGAACGTGTGACTGACGCACGCCTGCCCGGCGACTGTCCGGTCTGACATGCGGCGCGGCGTGCGGCATCAACCGCCGGTTGCCGTTGTCGGCGGCGGCGTCATCGGCCTGGCCTGCGCCG
>RKSI01000086.1 GCA_007570905.1 Gammaproteobacteria bacterium | reverse complement strand
CGAGCACGCCGAGGCGGATGAAGTGGCGCCGCTGCCGCGGCATCTGTTCGGCGGCGTAGTCGCGGCATCGTTTGCGAAAGCGCGCCGCGGCGCCGGCGCCGGCGGGCTTGCCGAGTTCCTTCTCAACGCGCTGCTCAATCGGCAGCCCGTGGCAATCCCAGCCCGGCACAAACGGCGCGTCAAAACCTTCCAGCAGTTTGCTCTTGACGATGATGTCCTTCAATATCTTGTTGACGGCGTGGCCGATGTGAATGTCGCCGTTGGCGTAGGGCGGGCCGTCGTGCAGGATGAACTTGTCGCGCCCGCTGCGCGCCTCGCGCACGCGCCGGTAGAGGCCGTCGGCCTCCCAGCGCGCCAGCATTTCCGGCTCGCGCCGCGCCAGGTTGGCGCGCATCGGAAACGCCGTCTGCGGCAGGTTCAGCGTGCTCTTGTAGTCGTTCGCCATGTTGTGCGGTGTGAGGCGCGCCGCCCGCTTGCGGCGCGCCGGCGCAGCGTGCTGTCGCGGTGGCCGGTCATGCTGCGCCGTGCGGCCTTCAGGCGCGCGCGGCGGCGCGGCGGCGCGCGCCGCCGTTGTCAAACCAGCGGCGCGCGGCCACGATGTCGCCCGCGATGTTCTCTTTCAGTTCCTCAACCGACGAGAATTTTTTCTCGTCGCGTATCCGGAACAGCGGGCGCACTTCCAGGCGCCGCCCGTAGAGGTCGCCGCTGAAGTCCAGCAGGTGCGCCTCCAGTTGCCATCTCCGCAGCCCGGCGTCTTCCAGCGTCGGGCGAAAGCCGGCGTTGGCGACGCCGCGGCGCACGCCGCCGCCGCCTTCCACTTCCACCGCAAACACGCCGGCCAGCGGCGGCGGGCGCGGCCCGCAGGCGATGTTGGCGGTCGGAAAACCCAGTTGCGCGCCCAGCCCGCGCCCGGCGACGATGCGCCCGGCGACGCCGTAACGCCTCCCCAGCAGGCGGTTGGCGGCGGCGATGTCGCCGGCCAGCAGCGTCTCGCGGATGCGCGTGCTGCTGATGCGCGCGCCGTCGCCGCAGACGGCGGCGACCTGTTCGGCCTCAAAGCCGTGGCGCGCGCCGGCTTCGCGCAGCGTCGCAAAATCGCCCTCGCGGTTTTTGCCGAAACGAAAATCATGGCCGACCACCAGCCCGCGCACGGCGAGGCCGCGCACCAGAAACCGTTCAATGAAAGCGGCGGCCTTCATGTTTGCGATGGCGCGAGAAAACCGCAGGCACACCAGGCGCTCCACGCCGAGGCCGGCGAGAAGCGCGGCGCGTTCGCGCAGGCGGTACAGGCGCGGCGGCGGCGGCGCGGCGAAGAACTCCGACGGCAGCGGCTCAAACAGCACCACCACCGGCGGCAGGCCGTGCGCCGCGGCCATTCGCCGCAACCGCGCGATGACCGCCTGATGGCCCGGGTGCAGCGCGTCAAATCCGCCGACGGTGGCGACGCAGGGGCCGCCCGCCCGCATCAGGCCGCGTTCTCCGTGTAAGCACTCCATGCGCCGATTATACAGGCGGCGTTCAGAAACCCTTGTCAGTCGCGCCTGCCCGGGGGGTGGCCGTTTCCGCTGTATAATGCCGCATCATGTCCGGGGGGAGGAAAGATTGGATGCTGCGGCGCGCCGGCGGCGCACATGCCGCGCCTGCGACACCGCGCGGGCACGCCGCAAGAAAAGGCTGGATGTTGCGGCTTGCCTGCGGCGGCTGCGTGCTGCAACTGCTGGCCGGTTTGCTGGTGATGCCGGCGGCGTGGCTGCCGGGCGAGGCCGAAGCCGAACATGTTTTGCCGGCCCGGGTTCGGGTACACCGATTCGGCGGAGACCCGAATATTCGCATCATATCCGATTTCAACCAAAGGTACTCGCATAATTTTCTTGGTGAGAATGTGCTGCCGGAAGGCTACACCCGGCGGTGTCTTAACAGACTTCCCAACGGGGTCTGCTTTCGGGAGAACATCATAGCCCCTGACGGAACCGACCTCGGCCCGCTCAGTGATTTGACTGACATTGCCCGGAGCGTCGCCGCGCCCACGACACTTAGCCTTTCGGACCTCAGAGTCGTCTATGGCGTGGACGAAGGCAGGCTCAACGCAGACGGCATTCTGGTGAACGGCATGCCGGTGTTCTCAACCTACAGTTCGCCGACCGCCGAATGCACGCAGGATGCCATTGACAGGTGCGTGGACCCCGCCGAGCACTGCCCGGATGTGGAGCAGACCTCCGAATCGCAGGGCCTGTGGATGAACACCAGCCTCACGCCGATCACCACCTGCTGCACCTTCTCCTACCAGGAAGGCGAAGGCCCCCCCACCCGGCTGTCCGGCGTGCTGGAGCAGGCGCGCTTCGTGGAATACGCGCCGCACTTTGACCCGGTGTTCGTCAATGCCACCCGCTCCCACACCGAAGTCTGGGCAGGCCCGTTCCAGGTTACGGTGCCGAGCGGCCAGCCGCCGGTGTACCAGGCGTGCCAGACGATACGCCGCGATGTGGTGGCGCAGGAAGTGCTGGTTTTCCGCTGCACCGCGCTGACCTTTGAGGTGTCGGGGCTGGACGGCTGCGTCAAGGACCGCGAAGTCGGCCACATCAGTTCGCAAGTCCATACGGTGTATGTCGAGGTCAAGGATGTGGAGCCGCCGACGGCGCGGGTGGATTCGGCGCCCATCATCACAACCTTTGAAGGCAGAAGCCATGCGCTGAGCGGCATCGGCGCCGACCCGGACGGCGACACCGTCACCTACCGCTGGAGCCAGCCCGCCGCCGTCGACGGCGTCCGTGTCACGATACAGTCGCCGTCGGCGGCGAGGAGCAATTTCATCATGCCGGAAGTGCGCGCCCCGGGAGGGCAGGCGGTGCACACGGTGCGGTTCACCGTGACGGACAGCGTCGATTTGTCCGCCACGGACGAGGTGCGGTTTGTCGTCAAGGACACCAGTCCGCCGCGCCCGCACGCCGGCTTTGACCAGCAGGTGACGGTGTCTTCCACCGACGGCGCGCCGCGGCGGTTCATGCTGGACGGCGGCCTCAGCCGCGATGCGCGCGGCGGCAGCCACACCAACCGGCTGCAATACACCTGGGAAGAGGTGGACGGCCCCGCCAGCAGCCGGCTGATTACCGGCGGCGCCGGCTCGCTGATTCCGGGCGGGCGCTCGCGCAGCGTGCGGGTGACGCTTGATGTGCCGACGACGCTGACAACGCACCACTTCCGGCTGATTACCCGCGACACATTCACCGAGCGCGAGGCGGCGGACTGGGTCACCGTCATCGTGCGCCCGCCCGCCGAACTGGAAATCGCCGTGTCCGGCACCACCAGCATCCGCGACGGCGTCTTCACGCTGCTGCCCGAAGACGGCGCCTTTGACGAGGGCGCCATCGCGCCGTTCGTCGTGTCGGTGCCCGAAACCGCGACCTTTGAAGAAGGCAATGTCACCGCCAACTGGCGGATTCTGCCGGTCGGCGTCAATCCGCTTGAGGTGGAAGACATGGAAATCATTCCCGGCGAGATAGCCGCCGACGGCGTCACGATTGAAATCAGGGAGGACTTCATCGGCGGCACGCTGGTGCTGAGGCGCGGCAGAACCAGCGTGCAACTGCCCATCCGCGTCGTGGACGATGTGCTGAACGAAAGCACCGAGACGCTGACCATAGAGTTGAGCAATATCCAGAACGCCGCCAACGCCGAGTCCGCCATCCGCTATGCCGTGAATGTCGCGCAAAGCGACCCCATTCTGTATTTCATGGGCCTGGACCACACGGCGGCGCCGCTTCAATACCCCGTCGTGGACGAGGACGAGAACCCGCAGGGAACCCCGGTGTCCGTCGTCGCGTCGCTGACCGGCCCGACGGAAGGCCAACTGACTGTCTTCGCGCGTTTTTCCGGCACCGCAGTCGCCGGCACCAACACCGAGGTGGCGTTGACCGACGAGATTGTGCGGCTGACGACGGTGTTTGAGCCGCTCCAGACCAGCCAGACCTTTGACCTGACCGTCATTGACGACGAAGAGACCGAGTTTCAGGAGACCATCTTTTTGACGCTGGAGGAGCGTTTCATCCCCGACGCCCGCGTCGGCCAGGTCGGCCTGACGACGCGCAGGGGGCGCACCGGGCTGGTCACTTCCACCATCGCCATCGCCGAAAGCGACTTTCGCACCACCGTCGGTTTCCGCCGCGATTACACGCTGACCGAGGGCGGCAGCGCGCGGGTGTGCGTGGCGGTGTCGTCGCCGCCGCCGGCGGAGTTCAGGCCCGGCAGAAATGTGTATGTCGCGGTGGCGCCGGTTTTCGGCGCCGACGAGCCGGATGTCGTCGGCGGCGATCCAAACACTTACGCCACCCCCTCCGACATCGGCGCGGGCGCGGCGAGGCGTCTCGGCCCGTTCAACCGCGACAACCTGGAGCACTGCTTCAACCTGGCCACCATCCAGGACGCGGTGCCCGAAGACACCGAACATCTGGTGCTGCGGCTGGCGACCACGACGGTGGCAACCGGCCCGCAGGCGCTGCGCTCGACGGTGCGCGACCGCCATGTCACCCTGCAGTCCGAACTCAGCGTCGTCAGCATTGAAGATGACGACCCGATCGTCATCGGCTGGGAACAACAGTCGGTGGACATCGCCGAAGGCGGCGCGGCGACGCTCTCCGCCGTCATCCTCAGCCCGCCGGCCAACACGCCCATACAGCGCAGCCCGTTTTATCTGGGCGTAACGGCGGCGCCGGGCAGCGCCGCCCTCGGCGACTACACCACCGCCACCGCCGCGCAGCTGGGCCTGGCCTTCGCCGACAACCGGCGCCGCGTGGACTTCCCGGTTCGCGCGCCCGGCCCGGCAAGCGTCGTGGACGACACGCTGAACGAGGCGGCGGAGGCTTACGGCATAGACCTGGTCTTTCTGGACGCGGAACTGGTTGAAGATCTGGTGCTGGATCCTTTCACCGGGCGTTTGCGGCCCGTCGGCGCCGAGGATCTGGCTTTGGCCTACGGCGCGATAGACAATGTCATCATCCGCGAATCGGCGGCGCGCGCGACGGTTCGCATTCCGCAAAACGACCCGCTTTTCATCGCCATCACCGGCCCCGACGGACAGGTAACCGAAGGCCGCACCGCGGTTTTCACGGTGCTGATGCTCACGCCCACCAACCCGCCCGCGCCGGCGCCCTCGCAGGGCCTGGTCGCCTTTACCTGGAGTGTCTCCGGCGTCGCGGCGGATGATTACAGCGTCGTCAACACGCTGCCGGGCGTGCCCGCCGGAACCACCATCATCCCGCCGGGCGCGCCGGGCGCGCAAATCCAGTTGCTCATCACCGACGACGGCGAGGCCGAGGCCGCGGAGACTTTGGCGGTTACGCTGAACAATGTGGCGGTCGGCGCCGGCGGCGGCACGGTCAGCCGGGTTCCGCAGGTGGCGAGCGCCGCCGTCATGCTGCGCGACAAGCCGCCGCTGCCGGCGCCGGGCATCGCCTTCGGCGCCGCCGCGCCGGTGGCCGAGAACACGCCCGCCGCCTTCACCGCCGTCGTCAGCCGCCCGCCCGCCACGCCGCCGGACGCGGTGCTGCAATACAGCGTTACGCAGGTGGCCAACGCCACCACCGACACCGCCGTTGTCCGCGGCGACCCGAACTACGCGCAGATTGACAATCCGTCCGGCGCGGTGCCCGCAGGCGGCGGCATCAGCGTCGCGTGGACGGCGCCGTCGGTGGTCAGCCGGACCGCCGTTTATTTCCGCGTCGTCGCCACCGCCGCCGCCGCCGATTACCGCTCTTCCAGCGCCGCCGCCGTGCACGCCGTCAGCGTCCGCGACACCGCGCCGCCGTCGGCGCAGGCGGGCGGCGGCCTGAGCGTCGTCGAGAACACCACCTCAACCCTCGCCGCCGTCATCGCCGACCCCGACGGCGACGCGCTGACCGCGCTATGGAGCGGGCCGGGCGTTGTCTTTGACGACAACACCAACCCCGCCGCCGTCGCCACCTGGCCGGGCGTTGCGGCGGGAACCACCGACGGCCTGACGCTGACGCTGACAGTTGCCGACTCCGTCGGCCTGACGGCGACCGACACGCAGCAAGTCGTCGTGCGCAGCGGCGCGGCGCCTGTGGCGCGCGCCGGCCCCGACCAGACGCGAATCACCGGCGAGGAAATCACGCTGGACGGCGGCGCCAGCCATGACGCGCGCGGCCCCGGCAACACCGGCCAACTGCGCTACTGGTGGCGGCAGACCGACGCGAACGGCGGCGCGTTCAGCGGGCCGCAGGGCGACCGCGCCGAACTGGCGGCGCCGCGCGCCGCCGCCACCACTTTCAGCGCGCCGCTGCTGCCGGCGACGCAGTATTTTGAACTGACGGTAACCGACACCGTAACGATGCGCGCGACGACCGACAGCGTCGTCATCACGCTGGCCGCGCCGGTGGGCCGCAGTCTTTCGGTTTCCGCCGCGCCGCGGGTGGATGAGGGCGCGGCGCTGACCTTCACTGTCCGTCTTGGCCGCACCGAAGAGGTTTCCGACGGAACCATCGGCGTGGACTGGTCGGTCGCCGGCGCCGGCGCCAACCCCGTAACCGTGGCCGACTTCGGCGCCGCCGCCGCCGGCACGACCTTCCCGTCCGGCACCGCGACCATCCCGAGCGGCGCGCGCGAGGTGGGCGTGTCGGCGCCGACCTTTGACGACACGCTTGATGAGAACGCCGAAACCTGGCATGTCGTCATCAGCAACCCGCAGGGGGCGGCAACCAGGCTGGGCGCGGTTACTTCGCAAAGCGGCGTCATCAACTCCAGCGACGCGGCGGCGCCGCCGCCTGCGCCCACCGCCGACGCCGGCGCCGACCGCAGCGTCGCCGAGGGCGTCGTCGGCGACGGCGGCGCGCTGGTTGCGGCGACCATCACGCTGGCGGCGACCGGCACGCGCGCCGCGGGCGACACCGCCAGCGATTTCCTGACCTTCCGCTGGACGCAGGTGGCCGGCGACTTTGACGGCGCCCCGGCCATCGCCGACGGCGACCCCGCAGCGGTGCAACTGAGCGGCGCCGACAGCCAACGCGCCAGTTTCACGGCGCCGAATGTCGCCGCGTCGGCGACGCTGGTTTTCCGCTTCACCGCCACCGCCGCGCGCGGCGGCATGAGCGCCTCGGCAAGCGACATGGTGCAGTTCACGATTCACGACGCGCAGCCGCCGGCGGTGGATGTGGCCGACGCCTTCATTGATGTTAACGAGGGCGAAAGCACGACGCTGACCGCCACCGCCGCCGACCCGGACGGCGGCGCGGTGATGCTCGCGTGGGATTTGCCGCAGGAACTCAGCGACGCCGGCGCGCTGACCGTCTTCAATGTAACCACCGCCGGCGCGCCCGCCGCCACCACCGCCACTTCGGTGTTTGTGTGGCCGGACATCGGCTCCGGCGTCAGCCGCAGTTTCACGCTGGTGCTGGTTGCGACCGATGCCGCCGGCCTCGCGGCGACCGGTTCGGTCACGGTGCGCATCCGCGACAACACGCCGCCGCGCGCCAATCCGGGGCCTGACCGCACGGTGTTCGTCGGCGACACGGTGGTGCTGGACGGCGGTGAAAGCCGCTCGGCGCTGACCGCCGACGACACCGCCGGCCTGTCGTTCCTGTGGCAGCAGGCGCTGTCGGAAGACCCGGCCGACCCGCCGCTGTCCGAAGACCAGTTCGGCTATGTGCTGACTTCCACCGGCACCGCCGCGACGACCTTTGTCGCGCCGGACATCGTGGCCGATGAACAGGCGTTTTACTTCCGGCTGACGGTGAACGACCTGGCAAGCGTCAGCAGGCAAAGCGCCTCGGCGACGCTGGTCATCACCGTGCGCAAACGCGCGCTGCCGCCGCTCGCCGTCGGCGGCATTGCGGCGCAGGCCGCCAACGAGGGACAGCGCGTCATCCTCGGCGGCGCGGCGATGCAGGACATGCGCTTTGTCACCTCCACCGTGGCCTACCGCTGGACGCAGACCGCGGGCGCCGCCGTGCAACTGAGCGGCGCCGACACCGCAAGCGCGTCGTTTGTCGCGCCGGATGTCGCCGCGCCGACCCAGTACGCGTTCCGGCTGGACGCGGTGGCGAGCCGCCCCGGTTACATTGACGCCGCCGCCAGCGCCACCGCGCTGGTAACCGTCAACGACACCGAGCCGCCGTCGGTTGCGCTGCCCGCCGACATCGCCATCGCCATTGAAGGCACCAGCGCGACGATAGCTGGCGCCGCGTCCGACCCGGACGGCGACGCCGGCCTGACCTGGGCGTGGCGGCAAATCGCGCCCGACCCGGACAACCCGGCGTCGCCGCGCGTCGGCATCGCCGCGACGACGGGCACCGCCGTCGTTACCTTCCCCGACATTGCGGCGGCCCCGGGAACGCAGTCGTTCACGCTGGAACTGGCGGTAACCGACAGCCAGGGGCTGGCGGGCGCCGACACCATCAGCGTGACGGTGCGCGACAGCAGCCCGCCGACCATCGGCCCGTTCTCGGTGCCCGGAACCTTCAACCCGTACGCGGAGACCGGATCCTTCTGGCAAAACGACAGAAACCCGACGAGGGTGGCCATTCTGAACGCCGACGCCAGCCGCAACGCCGTCGGCACCCGGGCCGACCTGGTGTACCTGTGGGAGCAGATTGTGTCCAACACGCCCGGCGCCGCCGCGGTGTCCGGCGGCAACCCCCTCGCGCTGACGCTGAGGAACAGCACTTCCACCATCGCGAGTTTCACGCCGCCGCACTACAATGTCGTGACCCCGGTGCACTTCCGCTTCACGGTAACCGACACTTTCGCACAGCAGAGCAGCATGGTGCAGGTGACGGTCAGGCTGACGCCTCATACCGCGCCCGGGTCGCCCTGGGTTTCCCAAAGGTACAGGCAGCAGGACGGCTGGATACCGGATTCTTACCGGGTCAACGAGGGCAACCGGGTTCGCGTGCGCGTGCCTTATTCGGGGGATATCCGGTTTAACAGGGTTGAAAGGCATGTCTGGCAGTTGGTGGACAGAAATCATGTCACCCTCGCGTTGCCGCTGCCCGATGATGACCCGCTCCGCATCGCGTTTGGGCCGCCGCCGCCCCGCCCGTCGCTTGAGCCGCCCGGCCCGCAGTCGGCGATTTTTGGCGCCGACAACCCCGCCAATTGGTTTGACCTGTGGTTCCGCGCGCCGGATGTGGACCGACCCACCACGCTGTACCTCCGCTATACGGTTGTCACGCATTGGTCAGACAACCGCCGTATCTCTTGTCTTCTCCACAACAGATCGTGGACTGATGACGGCCGCAATTGCCCCGGGTTGAACCACGATTACGCCCCCACCACCGGAGACAGCCGCATCTTCCGCATTCTCGTCAATGACACCCAGCCGCCGGTGGTGGAGGCGGGCGATGCCATCATGGTCAACGAGAACGAGGAATTCCGGATTGCCGGCGCCATGGCCGGCGACCCGGACGGCAGCCCGCTGCGCTATGAGTGGAGCCAAAGCCCGTCGTTTCCGCCGGTTGTTTTCTCCACCGACGCGGCGCTCGGGCGCGGCGAAACCGCCTACAACGCACTCAACCCCGTCATCAGCGTCGTCAATATCCAGCGCGGCACCAGCGGCGCCGTAACGCTGCGGCTGACCGCGACCGACCGGCAGGGCCTGACCGGCTCGGATGAAGTCGTCGTAACCTATCTCAGCGGCGTCGGCGCCAGCGCCAGCGCCGGCCCCGACCAGACGCTGTATGCGCCGCTGCAAGGCATCTCGGTGATGCTCGACGGCAGCGGCAGCCGCGCAGCGCGCGGCGCCGGCGCCGATTCCGGGCGCCTGCGGTATTCGTGGCAGCAGGTGGCCGCCGACGATGTGAACGCCCCGCCCGTCGCCAGCACCGACCCCGCCGCCGCGCTGACGCAACTCAGCGGCGCCGACACCGCCAGACCGACGGTGGCGCTGCGCGCGCACCAGGGCACGGTGGCGCTGCCGCGCTACTTCCGGCTGACGGTCACCGACAGCGTCACCGGCGGCTCCGATTCCGATGTGGTGGCCCTCATCGTCAATCCGCCGCGCGTGCTGGATGTGGCGGCGCTGAACCAGCAACTCACCCCCGCCGCCTTGCGCGCCGACGAAGGCGACCTGCGCCTGGTTCTGCTGCGCCTCTCCAGCGGCCTGGACCACCCGACGACGGTGTCGGTGAACTGGCAAGTCAGGCCGAACAGCGGGGCTGGCCGCGACCCGGCGGACCCGGAGGACTTCTGCCCCGGCGCGGGTTTCCGCGTCGGCAACAATGCGTTTCCGAACAACGCCTACCCGGGCGGGACGGTCGGGTTTCCGGCGGGCCAGCGCCAGTTGCTCGTCGGCTATTACCTGTGCCGCGACCCCGACACCGAGGGCGAGGAGATATACGACATCGTCATTTCCGGGCTGGACGACCCCACCGGCGGCACCAATCTCCATATGGTGAACCTGCTCGGCCAGCGGATACTGGCGGCGCACACCATCGCCCCCAGCACCGGCGTTCCGACGCTGTCGGTTACGGCGCCGCCGCAGTCCTGCGAGGGGGAGACAGCCGAGTGGATTGTGGAGGTGAACGAGCCGCAGTCGCACGCCATCGCCTACCAGTGGGATGTGGCCGTTCCGCCGGTGCTTAATCCGCAGTTGAACTTCCCGCCGGCCTCGGTCGCCCTCGGCGAGGACTTTCAGGCGGGCCGCACCATCAGCGGCGGCTTTGCCTACGGCGAGCGCGCCGCAGGCGCCCCCATCACCGGATTCGGGCTGATTGCGGCGGGCAGCACATTTTCCACCATCCGCATTCCGTACAGGGACGATGACGGCGGCGGCGAACAGGCCGAGTATTACACCGTGCGGGTTTTCAGCCCGCAGCCTTCCGGCGTGGTGCTGTTTCCGCATTTCTCGACGACGCCGACCGGCGGCCTGAGCGGCATTTACAGCGACGCCACGCCTGCGGGCGCGGCGCTGCTGGTGCAGACCCCCACCGGCGGACTGGGCACGACATCGTCCCTCAGCGTCGCCGAGCCTCTTGTGAATGCCGGCGGACAGGCGCCGGGCGAAATCGCCCCCCTCGCCGTCGTGCTCAGCCCGCCGCAGGCCGCGACCGCGACGGTGCTGTGGGGGTTCAGGGGCGACGCCACCGGCGCCCTCGGCGTGCAGCCCGTCGCCGGCGTGCACGACTATGCGCTGGTGGCCGGCGACTACACGATTGAGCCGCGGCTTGCCGAGCAGGGCGTCATCGTGTTTCAGAGTGTGGTCAACCCGAACACAAACTTCAGGCTTGCGCGGGTTCAGGTGCTCGCCGACAACTTCAACGAGGCGGATGAGACCATCGTGCTGGAACTCGCCAACAGATGCAACGCGCCGCCAGGCACCGCGGCGCGCGCCATCTACACCATCGTGGACAACGACCCGCTGAACCTGCTGCTGCGCGGGCCGCAGGGGGCGGTGGCCGAAGGCGGCACCGCGACTTTCACGCTGACGCTGACAGGCGGCAACGTGCCATCCACGACGCTGACGGTGCCGTGGAACCTGGACCCCGCCGCCGGCACGACTCTGGCGGTGTCGTGGAGCGCCGAAGCCGTCGCCGGCGTGACCTCGGCGACGGCGGCCGACTTCACCGGCCTTGCGGCGCTGCCGCTGTCGGGCACCGCGGTGTTCGCCGCCGGCGCCTCCGTCTGGCGGCTGGACTTGCGCGTCACGCGCGACCGCGAGACCGAGCCGGATTTTCAGGGCTTTCAGTTCGCCATCAGCACCGCCGGCATCAGCGGCGCTTTCGGCGATGTCGGCGTTACCGGCACGGCCATCACTTCGGTCATCGCCGGCGACCCGGTGCCGCTTGTGCAGCCGTCCGTGTTGCCGCGCACGGTGGAGGAGGGCGACGCGGTGACGCCGACGATGACCTTCCGGCTGGTGGATGAAAACGGCCCGCTGGTTCCCACCCGGCAGGTGACGGTGGACTACGAACTGACCGGCGGCGCCCGCCACGGCGACGACTACCGGGTTGTGCACGGCGCCGATGTGACCTTCAACGCCGCCACGCGCCGCGGCACGATGACTTTCCGGGCCGGGC
Source organism: Gammaproteobacteria bacterium (assembly GCA_007570905.1). Lineage (GTDB taxonomy): Bacteria > Pseudomonadota > Gammaproteobacteria > Poriferisulfidales > Oxydemutatoraceae > Oxydemutator. Next base: position 1,627 of record RKSI01000086.1, on the reverse strand, counting down.
AAGGCCGGGTGGACATCGGGTTCGTGCCGCTGGACGACATGCTGGCCGAGGCCGCCGAGAGCGTCGTGCTGGAACTGTCCAACCCGCAGCCTCCCACCGAGGCGTCGCTGGCGCCGTTCACATCGCAGCGGCGGGCCTCTTTTGACATCACCGATGATGAAAGAATCAGCATCGTCGCGTCGGCGCGCGAGAGCGACCGGTCGGTGCTGGAGCCGCAACGCAGCGGCGACCGGCGCGAAGTGCGGTTTGATTTCGGCCTTTCCGGCGGCGTTTTTGACACCGGCGAGACCCTGGTTGCCCACTACTCGCTGGGCGGCAGCGCCACGCCCGACGCCGACTACCTGTGCATCAGCCCGGCGCCCACCCCGACCAGGCCGTGCGGCACGGGCGCCGTGACTTTTGAGGCCGGCGACACGACAAAGACCATCACGCTGGCGGTGGTCGGCGACGACACCACCGAGTTGCAGGAAAATATCCTGGTAACGCTGACCGGCAATTTTGCCGCGAGCCCCGGCCCCGGCGCGCACCTCGACGATATCTTCGACAGCCCGCCCGGCATCGGCGCGATTATCCGGGCCGATGCGAGCGACATTCTGTTCGTTGAGCCGGTCTCGCTGGCGGTCACCGAGGCCGCCACCGATGTCATGGTGCGTCTCAGGGGCATCGGCAGCAGTTTGCAGGCGGCCCCCGCCAACCTGAACGCGACGGCCACGGTGACTTATACGCTGGGCGGCACGGCGGTGCGCGGCGTCAACTACGCGACGCCGCCCGGTTTTGCCGGCGGGCGCGGCGTCATCACGCTGCCGGCGGGCTGGCCCGGCGCCGGCGAGGCCGCGGCGACCATTCCGCTGCTGCAAGACGGCTACAACCGCGTTACCGTAACAGCCGTGCTGACGCTGACCGGCGTCAGCGCGCCCGGCTCCGATTTGCGGCTGGGCCGCCCGGGGCAGGCGGGGCAGCAGCGCCCGTCGGCGACGCTGACCATCCGCGACAGCGACCCGGTCATCGTGTCACTAAGCCCGATTAGCCCGCCGCTGGTGAACGAGAGAGGCACCTTCCCGGCTTTTCTGGGGCAGACAGGCAGCGACACCGCGCACTTTGATATTCAACTCACGGGCGGCATTCCGACCGAGGCTGTGCGGGTGGATTACCGCTTCACCGGCATCGCCGCGGACGACCTCGCCGACCGGCAGTTAAGCCACACGATTACGATACCCGCAAGCAGCCGCAGCGCGCGGCGCAGTTTCACGGCGCGCCGGGACGGCGTCCGCGAGCCGCACGAGACGCTGACGCTGGAGTTGACCGGCGCGTTCACCGCCGCCGACACGCAACTGGCCGCGACCGCATCGCGCGTGTCCGCCGTTATTCATGGCAACGGCCTTACCTACGGCGTGCGCGGCGCCACCAGCGCCGGCCTGCCGGAACAGGGCGGCAGCGCCGAGGTGGTTCTTTACCACAACCCGGCTCGCCTGCGCAGTTTTAATGCGCCGTACCGGATTGTCCCGTTTGCCGGCGCCAATCAGGGCGCCACCACCGCCGACTACACAGTGCGCCATCCCGCAGGCGCCGCCGGCCCCGCGCAGGCCGACGGCAGCAATGAATACGGCCTGATTAGCCGCGGCGTCCT
>RKSI01000154.1 GCA_007570905.1 Gammaproteobacteria bacterium | reverse complement strand
GTGAGGGCCGCCGCAGTAGCCACCCGCCGGTAGCGGCGGGTGGCTACTGCGGCGGCCCTCACTGGTAAATGAGTTCGGCGCGGCGGTTGCGGCTGTAGGCGTCTTCGGTGTAGCCGTCAACGGCGGGGCGTTCCTCGCCGTAACTGATGACCGAGACGCGCACCGCCTCGACGCCGCCCGCCTGCAAAATGCTGCGCACCGACTTGGCGCGCTGCTCGCCGAGGGCCAGGTTGTAGCCCGCGCTGCCGCGTTCGTCGGCGTGGCCCTCTATGCGCAGCGTGACACCCGGGTTGTCCTGCATGAAGGCGGCGTGGTGCGACAGCGCGTCGCGCGCGTCTTCCTTGACCACCGACGAGTTGTATTCAAAATAAATGATGTTGTAGCGCAGCGCCTCGTTGTGCTCCATCGCGCGCCGGTACGCCTCGCTGGCGGTGCCAGGATCGTCGCCGTACAATTGTTCGGCGGTGGTCGCGGCGTCGGTCGGATAGCGCGCGGTTTGCGTCCCGGCGCCGTCGGCGCCGGCGCCCGGCGTCCCGGTTTGCGGTTCCTCCATGCCGACCTCCTGCGTCGCGGAGCAGCCGAACAGCATCACCGCGGCCAGGCCGAAGGCAAACAAGCGCGGACGAGGGGTTTTATGGCGGGATTGTGATTTCATAGCGTTCCTTCCAGGTGGTTGCGGGTTCAGGTGATTGCGGGTTGGCGTCTGCCCGGATTATAACTGCTCTGCGGGCGGCGGCGGCCAAAGCGGGCAAGGCACGGGCGGGGAGACACCGGGCCGGCGCGGAGCAAGGCAGCCGGTACGCGGGTGGCGGGGTATAATAACCCGCAACCGCGTCGGGCCAACCCACCATACAGGAGACCAAGCATGACATCCACAATCCACCCGGCCACCGGAGCAGTTTCCGATGAGCCTTGAAAGCACCATCTGTTCGCTTAACCGCGGCCTGTCCTCCATCGGCGCATGGCTGTCGCTGCTCGGGTTGCGGCTGTTGCTGGCGTGGGAGTTCTACGAAGCCGGCCTCGCCAAGTTGCAGGGCGAGAACTGGTTCGCCAACATCGCCCACGACTTTCCGTTTCCGTTCAATGTGCTGCCGGTCGCCGTCAGCTGGTTTCTTGCGACCTGGACAGAGATCATCGGCGCGCTCGGCCTGGCGCTCGGCCTCGGCACGCGCTTCTGGGCCGCCGGCCTGATTATTCTCGACGCGGTGGCGTGGGCCAGCGTGCACGCCGGCAACGGCTACAATGTCTGCGACAACGGCTACAAACTGCCGCTGATTTTCATGGTGATGCTGGTTCCGCTGCTGCTCAGCGGCGCCGGAAAATTCAGCATCGACCACATCATCGCCGGGCGCAACCGGCGGTGACGCAAACCCCCGCCAGCACCGCCCAAACCGCCCGCCAATGCGCGGTGACCGGCGCCGGCCTCGGCCTGCGGCGCGGCCTGATGGACGAACTGGAGGCCGCGCGGCCTTCGCAGGTATCGTTCATGGAGACCGCGCCGGAGAACTGGATCGGCGTCGGCGGCGCGTCGGGGCGGCGCTTTCGCCGCTTCACCGAACGCTGGCCGTTCGTCTGTCACGGCCTGTCGCTGTCGCTCGGCGGCCCGGCGCCGCTCGACATGAAACTGCTGGCCGACATCCGCGGCTTCCTGCGCGAGCACCGCATCCGCCGTTACAGCGAGCATTTAAGTTACTGCTCCGACGAGGCGCACCTTTACGACCTGATGCCGCTGCCGTTCACCGAAGAGGCCGCGCGTCATGTCGCCGCGCGCATCCGCGATGTGCAGGACTTTCTCGGCCAGCGCATCGCCGTTGAGAATGTGTCGGCCTACCTCGCGCCGGGCCGCGAGATGGACGAGACCGACTTCATCCGCCTGGTGCTCGAGGAAGCCGACTGCGACCTGCTGCTGGATGTGAACAATGTCTATGTCAATTCGGTAAATTTCCGCTTTGACGCCGATGAATACCTTGAAAAACTGCCGGCGCAGCGCATCGCCTGGTGCCACATCGCCGGCCATTTCAACGAGGCCGACGACCTGATAGTGGACACGCACGGCGCCGATGTCATCGCCCCGGTGTGGCGCCTGCTGGAAAAAGCCTACTCGCTGTTCGGCGCGCTGCCGACGCTGCTGGAACGCGACTTCAACTTCCCGCCGCTGCCGCGCCTGCTGGACGAAGTGGAGCGCATCCGCGAGATGCAGGGCAAGCACCCGGTGCCGGATGCCGCCTGAAGCGCCGTCTTAAAGGGGCGCCTGAATTGCCTCCCGAAGCGCCCGCCTGAAACACCGCCCCGAAACGCCGCAGAAGTGTCGCTCAAAGCACCGCCTGAAACGCCGCATGAAGTGTCCGCCGAAGCACCGCCGGGCGACTTCCGCGACATTCAGCGCCAGTTTGCGGCGCATTTGCGCGACCCGACCAGGCCGCCGCCGCCGGGCCTCGAGGAGCGGCGTCTTGACATCTATCGCGGCCTGTTCATCCGCAATGTGGAGGGCTTTCTGTCAGACGCCTTCCCGGTGCTGAAAACACTCTACCGCAAAGACGACTGGCGCGACCTGGCGCGCCGTTTCTACGCGCGCCACCGCTGCCATTCGCCGTACTTCTCCGAAATCTCGCGCGAATTCCTCGACTACCTGGAAAACGAACACGAACAGCGCCCGTGCGACCCGCCGTTCATGCTGGAACTGGCGCATTACGAATGGCTGGAACTGGCGCTGGCGCGCGCCGAAGACAGCGCCGACCACAGCGCCATCGACCGCGACGGCGACCTGCTGGCCGGCGTGCCGGTGGCGTCGCCGCTGGCGTGGCTGCACGCCTACGAATGGCCGGTGCACCGCATCGGCCCGCACTTCATGCCGCGCGAACCCGGCGCCGCGCCGACCTGGCTGGTGGCGTGGCGCGCAGGCGACGAGCGCGTCCGCTTCATGGAACTGAACCTTGCCAGCGCGCTGCTGCTGGAGAAAATCGCCGAAGGCGGCGGCGCCGACGGCGCCGAACTCATCCGCCGCGTCGCCGCCGAACTGTCCGTCGCCGACACCGAAAAAGCGCTGCAAAGCGGCCAACAAACGCTGAAAATGATGGCCGCCAAAGGCATCGTGCTGGGCGCGCGCCGCTGACCGGCGCCCTCTCCGCACTCCCTTCACAAGGCCGCACAGGGCCGCACAGGGCCACACCCCCGAACAAAGTTCGCGCCGCGCCCGCCCTTGCAGCGCGGCCAGACCCGCACAAGAGCCGCACCCGCAAAC
>RKSI01000007.1 GCA_007570905.1 Gammaproteobacteria bacterium | reverse complement strand
ACCACCGGCACCGCCACATTCGCGCTGCGCGCCAACACCAACAACGCCAAGCCCGCGCCCACGCGCCATTTGTGGCGCATCAGATACTTCCACAACCGCCGCACCGGCGACCAGTTGCCGCGTCTGTCGGCGAAGATGTTGGAGCGGACGGGCATTAGTCGAGACACGCCGGCGCGCGGCGGGAAAATGAGTTGCGGTTTGCGCACGACTGAACAATCCACCGCCAACGCCGCAACGGCATTACGCTAACACCCCCAGCGCAGCGCCGCGGTGTTGACCGGGTCATCCCATAATGGCAGGTGGTCTTCATTCAGTCGGGTCACGGTCAAGGACGCGCCGGCCATTTCCAGCGAAGTGCAGTAGTTTCCCACCAAACTGCGCGCGATGGTGTGGCCGCGCTTTTTGAGGATTTGCGCGGCCGAATTATAGAGGATATAGAGCTCCATCAGGGGCGTGCCGCCGAGGCCGTTGCAGAACAACAGCAGCGGCCCATCGGTGTCGGCGGCGGCGTCGATTTTGCGCAGAATCGACGCCAGGAACACCTCCGCCAACTGCTCAGCGGATTGCATCTTGACGCGCTCGCGGCCGGCCTCACCGTGAATGCCGACGCCGAGTTCCATCTCATCATCGCCAAGCGCAAAGGTCGGCTTGCCCGCGGCCGGCACCGTGCAACTGGACAGCGCCACCGCCATGGAGCCGGTCGCGGCGTTGATTTCGTTTGCCAACGCCGCGCACTCCGCCAGGTCGGCGCCGCGCTCCGCGGCCGCGCCGACGATTTTTTCCACCACCACGGTGCCGGCGACGCCGCGGCTGCCCTGCTCTGCGGCGGCGGGCGAATCCAGCAGCGCGACATCGTCATCGGTGATGACGGTCGCGGTGTCGCCGCCGGCCAGGTCGGCCGCCATCTCGAAGTTCATCACATCGCCGGCGTAGTTTTTGACGATGAACAAAACCCCCGCGCCGCGGTCGACGGCGGCCGCGGCCGCCGTCATCTGGTCGGGCGTCGGCGAGGTGAACACCTCGCCGGGGCAGGCGGCGTCCAACATGCCGGCGCCGACAAAGCCGGCGTGCAGCGGCTCGTGGCCGGCACCGCCGCCGGAGATAAGCGCGACTTTGCCGCGGGCCTTCGGCTGTTTGCGCGTGATGAAGTGGCCGGTCGCGCCGGCCGCGACGATGTCGGGATGCGCCGCGACCAGCCCGCTTAAGGACTGGTCGAGCGCGCGCTCGGTCGCGTTGAGGATTTTCTTCATGGTAAACCTCCGTTGGTTGTCATGGTTTGGCCGCCAGCGCAATCATCGCATCGGCCATGGATTTCAGCGCGGCCCGGATGGCCGCCCGCGACTCTTCGCGCGCCACCTCGGACAGGTTGATGGTGAACAGGTCGGCGCGCCCGGCTTCGTGAAAGTTGATGAGTTCCGCCTGGCCGGGATGCGCGGCCAGGTAGGCGGCCAGAAAGTCGGCGCGCGGGGCCGGCGGCAGGTGGCAGACTTCGAGAATGGTGTGAACATAGTTCAGCGGAATCGGCACCCGGTAGGTGGAGTTGGTGATTTGCGAGACAAAACTGCGGTTGGTGCCGATGGCGCCGGCGATTTTCTTGCGCAGCCCCGACGGCTGTTTCTCGATGTGGTTTTGCAGTATCGCCTTATAGGCGCGGACGCGCTCGTCGTGCCCCCGGTCTTTCACGGCGCGCTTATGCATCGGTCACCGCTGTGGGGCGCCACCGGCGCACCGCCTGCTTGACTTCGGCCACGCCGGCCATGGCCACCGACAGCGCCCGAACGCCGGCCTCCAGCAACAGCGGCACCCGGCCGGGGTTCGACGCCATGTCGCCGCATACGCTGATTTCCACGCCCCGCGCCCGGGCCGCGCTGACCGCCATGCGGATTAACCCGCCCACCGCCGGCGCGCGCGGGTCGTTCAGCTGCGCGACGCGCGGGTCGTCGCGGGCTGCGGCCATCGCGTATTGAATCAAGTCGTTGGAGCCGACCGAGTAGAAATCCGCATCGAAAGACGCCGCCTCCAGCGCCGCCGCCGGCACTTCCACCATCATGCCGAGCGCCGGCAGTTGGCAATCTACGCCGTTGGATTTAAGTCCGGCGACCACTTCGGCAAACTGCGCCCGAAACCGCGCCATCTCGGTCGGGCGCGTGACCATGGGAATCATCACTTTCAACCGTCCCGGCGCGGTGGCGGCGGCGCGCGCCAGGGCGCGCAACTGCGTGTCGAACAATGCCCGGTGCGATTCATACAACCGGCAGCCGCGCAGGCCCAGAAACGGGTTGGTTTCACCGTGTACCGTGACACCGCGCACCGCCTTGTCGCCGCCGGCATCGAGAGTGCGGATGGTCACCGGGCGACCGTCAGCCCAGTCGATGATGGCGCGATACGCCGCCAGTTGCGTGTCCTCGTCCGGCGGCGCATCGCCGCGGAACAAAAACTCGGTGCGCGCCAGCCCGACGCCGTCGAACGGCGCGACCTCCGCATCAGCCAGCAGCGACGGGTCATCGACATTCGCATAGACGGTGACGCGCTCGCCATCGGCGGTGAATGCCGACTCATTCACGCGCCGGTTGAGTTGTTTGCGCTGATTTCGATAGCGCTCAAACCGCCGCCGGAACTCCGCGCGATGCGACGCTTTCGGGTGGACGATGAGGCGCGCCTCAACGGCATCGAGTAACGCGCAAGCGCCGGACGGCGCATCCAGCAATTTGCGTCCGCAGTTCACCAACATCGGCATGCCCCTGGCGCGCGCCGAAATGGCGACATGGCTGCCGGGGCTGCCGCCGCTGATGGCGACGGCGCGCACCGATGCCGGGTCGCAGGCGAGGAACTCGGACGGTGTCATCCGCCCGGCCGCGTAGATGACATCGCCATTGGGCACCAGCACCGACAGCGGTTTGGCGCCGGGTTTCCCGCACAACGCTTCCAACACGCGCGCGCGGATGTCGGCCAAATCGTCCGCTTTGGCCGCCATGGCCGGGGCATCGGCGGCCGCGTAGTCGGCGATTTCCGCGTCGAGCATGGCGCGCCACGCGACCTCGGCCGCCGCGCCGCTGTCGATGGCGGCAAAGGCGGGGGCCAGGAAATCGGCATCTTCCAACAGCGCCAGTTGGAATTCCATGATGTCGGCGGCCACCGGTTCGGCGTTGAGTGCGGCGGTTAACTCGGCGACGGCCGCGCGCGCCTGGTCCACCGCTTGCTGCAGGCGTTGGCGCTCGCGCGCCGAATCGCCGGGCGCGGCAGTCGGG
>RKSI01000142.1 GCA_007570905.1 Gammaproteobacteria bacterium | reverse complement strand
CGAGGTGGTCGTTCCACAGCCGCGTCAGCGGGAAGCGCTCGTCTATCCAGGCTATCAGGCCGCCGGCCTTTTCCGTCACGCGCTGTCCTCCGACTCGCCAACGATGATGCGGTCGGCATCCGCGAAACGGTACGGCGGCACCTCGAGATTCTTCGGCGCCGGCACGCTGCGATAGACGCGCCCGGCGAGGTCAAAGCGCGAGCCGTGGCAGGAGCAGAAAAACCCGCCCGGCCATTGTTCGCCGAGGTCTTCCGGCGCGACATCCGGGCGGAAAGTCGGCGAGCAGCCGAGGTGGGTGCAAATCCCGACCAGCACCAGGTATTCGGGCTTGATGGAGCGGTGCGGGTTCTTGGTGTATTGCGGCTGTTCGGAGAAGTCCGAGACCGGGTCGCGCAGTTGCGATTCCGACTCGCGCAGCGATTCCAGCATTTGCGGCGTGCGGCGCACAATCCACACCGGCTTGCCGCGCCATTCCTCGCGGATCATGCCGCCGAGTTCTATCTTCGACAAATCCACCTCAACCGGCGCGCCCGCCGCCTGCGCCCGCGCGCTCGGCATCATCATCCGGACAAACGGCCACGCCGACACAACGCCGCCGATGCCGCCAATCAGCCCGGCCAGCGTCCTCAGAAAACGCCGCCGTTTGGTATCCAGTTTGTATTCGTTCGACATGAAGGGGGCGCCGCGGAAATCAGCCGACTCCGGGCGCTGTACAATCCCGCATTATAACCTTTTTGCCGCCGCCAAACAAGCGCTTTTCCGGTTTTTTGTCCTGTACAACCGGCCAGCCGGCGGCGCCGGCCAGGCCGAACACGGCGCGGTCAGGCGGTGCGGCGGCACAGCCCGCATTGCCGGCAATGCCGGTGTTGCCGGGCCGCCGCCGGCCCGCCCATCATCCCGGCCATTCAGCGCCGCCGCTCAAACCGGGTTGTCAATGTCAATGAAGACATGCTCAATGGAAAACTCCCGCGCGAGGCGTTCGCCGAGAGCCTGCACGCCATAACGCTCGGTGGCGTGGTGGCCTGCGGCGTAGTAATGCACGCCCTCCTCGCGCGCGATGTGGGTGGTTCTTTCCGACGCCTCGCCGCTGATGAACGCATCAAGGCCGAGGCGCACCGCGTATTCAATGTCGTCCTGCGCGGCGCCGGTGCACCAGCCGACGGTGCGCACCGGGCCGCCGCCGCCTTCCACCAGCAGCGGCTTGCGCGCCAGCGCCCGTTCTATGCGCCGCTGAAACTCGCCGGCGGCGCACGGCGCCTCCAGCACGCCGTGCATCGCAATCGGCGCGCTGCGGTCGCTGTCGAGCACGCCCTCAACGCGCAGCCCCAGCCGCCGCGCCAGTTGCGCGTTGTTGCCGAGTTGCGGGTGCGCGTCCAGCGGCAGGTGGTAAGCCAGCAGGCCGATGCCGCTTTCCAGCAGGCGCCGCAAACGACGCGCCTTCATGCCCGTCAGCACCGGCGACTCGCCGCGCCAGAAATAGCCGTGATGAACCAGCAGCGCATCGGCGTCGCGCGCCGCCGCCGCCTCAATCAAATCAAGGCACGCGGTCACGCCGGAAACCAGGCGGCGCACCGGGCGCACGCCCTCCACCTGCAAGCCGTTCGGACAATAATCCTGAAACCGCGCCGCTTCCAGGCAGCGGTCGGCGTAGTCGGCGATGTCGGCCAGCGCCGTCATGCGCCGCCCCGCGCCGGTTCGCGCAACGCCCCGGCAAAGGCGCCGTTCCCGGCGCGTATCCGGTCCGCGGCCATCAGCGCGGCGTCATGCGGCATTTCGCAGACGCCTCGTGCGCGAACAGCCCTTCGGCGCGCGCGAGGCAGCGCGCAATCCGCCCCAGTTGGTCGGCGCTGCGCGGCGTGCATCGCACGACGCTGGTGCGCTTCTGAAAGTCGTGCGCGCCGAGCGGCGAGAAAAACCGGGCGCTGCCGCCGGTCGGCAAGACATGGTTCGGCCCGGCGCAATAATCGCCGAGCACCTCGGAAGTGTGGCGCCCGAGGAAGACGGCGCCGGCGTTGCGCACGCCGTCCAGCAGTTCTTCCGGATGCTCAACCGACAATTCCAGATGCTCCGGCGCCAACCGATTGGCGATGGCGACCGCCTCGTCAAGGTCGCCGACTTCAATCATCAGGCCGAAGTCGCGCAGCGACGCGCGGATGATGGCGGCGCGCGGCATGTCGCCAATCATTTCGTTCATGCAACGCAGCACCTCGTCCAGATAACCGGCGTCAGGGCACAGCAGCATCGCCCGCGCCTGTTCGTCGTGCTCGGCCTGCGCGAACAGGTCGCACGCGATCCAGCGCGGCTCGGTGCGCCCGTCGCAGATGACCAGAATCTCGGACGGCCCGGCAATCATGTCCACGCCGACGCGCCCGAAGACCTGGCGCTTGGCCTCGGCGACCCAGATGTTGCCGGGGCCGACAATTTTGCACACCGGCGCGATGCTGCGCGTGCCGTACGCCAGCGCCGCCACCGCGTGCGCGCCGCCGAGCGTGTAGATATCCGACACGCCGGCGATTTGCGCGGCCTTCATCACCGCCGCGTCCGGCGCGCCGTCCGCCGCGGGCAGCGTCATCACGATGCGCCCGACACCGGCCACCTGCGCCGGAATCGCGTTCATCAGCACCGATGACGGATACGCCGCCTTGCCGCCCGGCACATAAATCCCGACCGACTCCAGCGGCGTTACGCGCTGTCCCAGTTGCGCGCCGTCGCCGTCCTCAAACTGCCAGTCGTCCAGCGTCTGGCGTTCGGCGTAGCGGCGGATTCTGCCCGCCGCCTGCTCCAGCGCCTGCGTGACTTCCGGCGGCACCGCCGCGGCGATGGCGGCGGCGCGCTGCGGCGGCAGGCGCAATTCGGCGGCGCTGTTCACGGCCAGCCCGTCGAGGCTTGCGGCGTATTCCACCAGCGCGGCGTCGCCACGCTCGCGCACATCGCCGATAATCTCGCGCACGCGCGCCTCAATACCGGCTGCGGCGCCGGCCTGGCGCGCGGCGTGGCGGCGCAGGCCGTCTTCAAACCCGCTGTCGCGGGTGTTCAGGCGGGTGATGGCAAGCGGCGCGGCGGACGGCATGACAAGGCAGCGGCGGGATTCGGCGTTGGGTTCGGCGTTGAACGGCGGCGTTGGGCGGCGCTGCGTCAGCGGCGCGCGGCGGCGTCAGCGACCGCGCGCGGCGCGGCCCGCCTCGACGCCTTCGGCCAGTTGTTCAAGCAGCGGAACGGTGTCGTCCCAGCCGAGGCAGGCGTCGGTGATGCTCTGGCCGTACACCAGTTCCCTGCCCGGCTCAAGGTCCTGCCGACCCTCTACCAGGTTGCTCTCTATCATCACGCCCATGATCCGCTCCTCGCCGGCGCGCAACTGGTCGGCGACGGCCTTGCCGACTATCATCTGCCGGCGGTGCTGCTTGAGGCTGTTGGCGTGGCTGAAGTCCACCATCATCTTCGGCAACTGCCCGGCCTCGGTCAGCCTGCGCGCGGCCTCGTCCACGCTGCCGGCATCATAGTTGGTCTGCTTGCCGCCGCGCATGATGATGTGACAGTCGCGGTTGCCGCCGGTCGAGAAAATCGCCGAGCGCCCCTGCTTGGTTACCGACAGAAAATGATGCGGGCGCGACGCCGAACGCAGCGCGTCAATCGCAATCTGGATGTTGCCGTCGGTGCCGTTCTTGAAGCCGACCGGGCACGACAGCCCCGACGCCAGTTCGCGGTGCGACTGGCTTTCGGTGGTGCGCGCGCCGATGGCGCCCCAACTGATGAGGTCGGAGACATACTGCGGGCTGACCAGGTCGAGATACTCGGTCGCCGCCGACACGCCGCGGCTGTTCAGGTCGAGCAGCAGGCTGCGCGCCATCCGCAGGCCGCGGTTGATGTCAAAGCTGTCGTCGAGGCCGGGGTCGTTAATCAGCCCCTTCCAGCCGACCGTGGTGCGCGGCTTCTCGAAATAAACGCGCATGATGATGTGCAGCGCGCCGGCGAAGTCGCCGATGCACGGGCGCAGCCTGCCGGCGTATTCAAGCGCCGAATCCACATTGTGCACCGAGCACGGCCCGACGATGACGACGATGCGCGAATCGCGCCCGTGCAGGATGTTCTGCACCGCCTCGCGCGAGCGGTGCACGCATTCGGACACCTCGTCGCTGATGGGCAACTGCGCGACCAGTTGCTCGGGCGCGACCAGTTCCCTGATTTCGCGTATTTTCAGATCGTCGGTCCGGTATCTCATCGTGTCATTCCGTGCGCGCCGCGGCGGCGAAGCGGTCGGCGACGGCGCGCATCGCCGTGCCCTTTATTCTCATGGAAGCGCGGTTTGCAATCAAGCGCGCGCTGATGCCGGCAATCTCCTCAATCTCGGCGAGGCCGTTGGTGCGCAGCGTCTCGCCGGTGTCCACCAGGTCCACTATCAGGTCGGACAGGCCGAGTATCGGCCCCAGTTCCATCGAGCCGTAGAGTTTTACGATGTCGGCCTGGCGCCCGCTTTGCGCGAAGTGGCGGCGCGCCGTGGCGACATATTTGGTGGCCACGCGCGGGCGCCGCGGCGGCGCGCCGCGGCGCGCGTGGCCGGCGACGACCATGCGGCAGCGGGCGATGCCGAGGTCGCACAGTTCATAAAACCCGCGCCCGTCGTGCTCCATCAGCATATCCTTGCCGGCGATGCCGAAATCGGCGGCGCCGTACTCGACGAAGGTCGGCACATCGGCGGCGCGGATGATGACAATCTCGGCGCCGCCATCGTCGGCGCACGGCATCACCAGGCGGCGCTCGCGCAGCGGGTCGCCGTCCGGTGCGAGACCGGCGCGCCCCAGCAGCGGCAGCGCCTCTTGCAGCAGCCGCCCCTTGGCGACGGCGATTCTGAAACGCGCGGCGGTCATCGCGCCGCTACGCCGACACACGGTGAATGTCGGCGCCGAGTTGCGAGAGTTTCTCCTCTATGCACTCGTAGCCGCGGTCAATGTGGTAAATCCGGTCCACCACGGTCTCGCCCTCGGCGACCAGGCCGGCAAGTATCAGCGACGCCGACGCCCGCAAATCGGTCGCCATCACCGGCGCGCCCTTGAGACGGCGGCTGCCGGTGATGTAGGCCGAATTGCCGCGCACGACGATGTCGGCGCCCATGCGCTGCATTTCCTGCACATGCATGAAGCGGTTTTCAAACACCGTCTCGGTAACCACGCCCGACCCGTCGGCGACCGCGTTGAGGCTGGTGAACTGCGCCTGCATGTCGGTCGGAAACGCCGGGTACGGCGCGGTCTCGATGCTGACGCCGCGAGGCCGCTCGCCGCGCATGTCAATCTCGATGCTGCCGTTGCCGGTGTTGATGTGCGCGCCCGATTCGGTGAGTTTGCACAAAATGGTGTCCACCAGCCCGGCGCTGGTGTTCTCCAGCCTGACCTTGCCGCCGGTCATCGCCGCGGCGGTCAGAAAGGTGCCGGTCTCGATGCGGTCGGGCAGCACATCAAAGCCGCACCCGTGCAGCCGCTCGCGCCCGCGCACGGTGATGACATCGCCGCCCTCGCCGCTGATGTCGGCGCCCATCTTGCGCAGGCAGCGCGCCAGGTCCACGACTTCCGGCTCGCGCGCGGCGTTGCGTATCGTCGTCACGCCGCGCGCCAGCGTCGCCGCCATCAGCAGGTTCTCGGTGCCGGTGACGGTGCGCCCGGGCAGTTCAATGTCGGCGCCGCGCATGTACGGCGCGCTGGCGATGATGTAGCCGTCTTCCACATCCACCTTGGCGCCCATCTTGCGCAGACTTTCAAGGTGGATGTCGACCGGCCTCGAGCCGATGGCGCAGCCGCCCGGCAGCGACACCCGCGCGTAGCCGTAGCGCGCCAGCATCGGCCCCAGCACCAGCACCGACGCGCGCATCGTCTTGACGACCTCGTACGGCGCGAAGAAACTGCTGATGGTGGAACTGTTGACCTCGAGGTTCATGCGCTCGTCGATGACCACCGAAATCCCCATCTGCCGCAGCAGTTCTATCGTCGTCGTCACATCGTTCAAGTGCGGCACATTGCCGATGGTCATCAACTCGTCGGTCAGCAGCGTCGCCGCCAGCACCGGCAGCACCGCGTTCTTGGCGCCGGAAATACGCACGCGCCCCTCGAGCGGCTCGCGCCCTCCCTTGATGTAGAGTTTTTCCATGCCCGCCGCGGCGTTCAGGATGCGCCGTTCAGGCGCCTGAGCAGCGAATCAAAGCCGTCTTCGCGTATCTCGCGGTCAAAACTGCGCCTGAACTGCTTGACCAGGCTGAGGCCGTCAATCACCAGGTCGAATACCTGCCACCTGCCGTTCCTGTCGTGCATCATGTAGTTGATGTGGAGGGGCGGTTCGTTGGCCTCGAAAGTCACATCGCTTGCGACCAGCAAATACTTGCCGCCGCCGGCCTTCTTCGGCTCACGGACACGAATCCGGTCCACCTCGGTCAGCAGCGTCAGCGATTTGCCGTAACTGCGTATCAGCAGCGACTCCATCGCCGCGGTGAAACTGCGGCGCTGTGCGTCGGCCAGGCCCTTCCAGTGTTTGCCGAGCACCAGGCGGCTCAGGGTCGCGGTGTCCACCGCCGGCAGAATGCGCCGGCGTATCAGCCGGAACAGCGCGGCGTCGTTGTTCTCGTACAGATTCCTGTTGGCCTTGACCTCGGTCAGTAATTCCTGCACCAGGCCGTCCACGACCTTCTTCGCCGCGCCGTCGACGGCGCACACCGGCGCCGCCAGCAAGAGGCCGGCCATCAATGCCGGCGCGCTTCGCGTCATCCGCATCACTTGTCTGCTCCGGCGGCGCGCACGGCGTTCGGCAAACGCCGCCGCAACAACAGGCACAGCGCGCCGAACAGCAACATCAGCAGCCCGGCG
>RKSI01000040.1 GCA_007570905.1 Gammaproteobacteria bacterium | reverse complement strand
GGGGACTTCGACCGCACGGACTTCTTCGCCAACTACTGGGAGAAGCGCACCTGCGTTATTCACCACAAAGACCCGCGGCGTTTTGTGCATCTGCTGAGCCGCGAGCAGTTTATGGACGAAGAGGTGCGCCATTGCCGGGTGTTGCGCGGCGCCTATCTGGACCCGCAGGGGTGGCCGTCGGAAGTGAAGATCCGGCCCGGCCAGGCGAAGAAGGTGTTTGAATCCGGCATGACCGTGGCCGCGTCCATGCTGCGCGAGAGCGGCGAGATGAAGGCGTTTCTGGATTCTTTCCGCGACTGCATGTTCGGCGTGGCGCCGCATTTCAATGCGTATTACTCGCCCGACCGCAAGGGCTACAGCGTGCATTTCGACGCGCACCCGGTGTGGTTTTTGCAGATTGACGGCAGCAAGCACTGGTATCTGGGGCGCAAGCCGGTGGTTCGCAATCCGCCGATGACGCTCGGCTTTCCGCCCGACCGCGAGGTGCTGCGACTGCCGTGGATAAGCGTGAACAAGCCGGTGCTGGACGACCCGCAACAGTTCATGCCGGTTACGCTGGAGCCGGGCGATGTCGCGTACATGCCGCCGGGCACCTGGCACCGGGCGTCGGCGCGCGGTTATTCGCTGGCGCTGACGCTGGCCTCGGCGCACATCAGCGCCGCCGACCTCGTGTGCGGCGTGTTGCGCGACAGTTTGTCGGCGCCGCAATTCAGCGCGCTGATGGAGCGCGTCGGCGGCATCGCGGCGGCGGCGCGCGGCGGCGATGGCGCGCTGTCCGCCGACCTTGAGAAGGTGCTGGCCGAACGCCTGGCCGCCGTCAAGGACCTGGTGTCGCGCATCCGGGTGGAAGACCTGCGCCGCAAGTTCGCGCAACTGGCGGCCCTGCCCACCGAAGACCTGATTGCGCTGAATGTGAAGAAGGGCGCATGAGCGGCGCGACGGGCGCAACAGGCCAACAGGCGCAGCAGGCGCGATGGGCGCACGACAAGCGCGGCGGGCGGATATGGGGCGCGCGGCTGGCACCTGTTATAATGGCCTCCTGATGGACGACACAACGCCAGTTGCATCCGCGCTTGAACTGCTGCTCGGGGACTTCGACCGCGAGGAGTTTTTCCGCGACTATTGGGAGAAACGCAGTTTCTTCATGCACCACAACGACCCGGCGCGGTTTTCACACCTGCTGAACCGCGAGCGGTTCATGAAATACACGGTGTATCACTGCGGCCATTTGCGGGCCAACTTCTTCGATTCCAGAAACTGGTCTGCGGAAGTGGAACTGGAGCCGTCGCAGGCGGAGAAGGTTTATGAATCCGGCATGACGGTCGGCGCCTCGGTGCTGGACGCCGAAGGCGAACTGAAGGCGTTTCTGGATTCGTTCCGCGCCGGCGTGTATTCGGCGGCGTCGCCGCATTTCAACGCCTATTATTCGCCCGACGGCAAGGGCTACATCGTGCACTTCGACACGCACCCGGTGTGGCTGATGCAGGTGGAGGGGCGCAAGCACTGGCGCATCGGGCGCGAGCCGGTGATACGCAACCCGCAGTTCAACATCGTGTTTCCGCCCGACCGCGAAGTGCTGCGGCTGCCGTGGATTACGATGGAAAAGCCCGACCTGGAGAATGACGAGAAATTCGTCTCGGTAACGCTGGACCCCGGCGATGTGATTTACATGCCGCCCGGCACCTGGCACCAGGCGCGCGCCGAGGGTTATTCGCTGGCGCTGACGCTGGCGCAATCGCGCGTCACCGCGATTGACCTGCTGGTTACGGTGTTGCAGCACAGTTTGCCGTCGCCGGAGTTCAAGGTGCTGGCCGAGCGCGTCGGCGGCCAGCAGGCCGCGCGCAGGGACGGCGGCCATCTGGCCCCCGATGTCGAGGCGGTGCTGGCCGAGCGCCTTGAGATTTTCAAGCAGTTGGTGTCGCGCATTGAGATGCCCAACATGCGCGCCGCGTGGAACCAGGTTTCCCGGCTTTCCGCCAAAGACATGAACTACATGGGCGCGAAAGAAGTCGCCGCGGCCCTGAAAAACAGGTAACGCGCCGCCCGCAGCGCGCCCGGCGCCGCGCCCCGCTTCGCCGCCGGTTCAGAAACATCTGGCAGTCAGTTGCGGCGGCGCTGTGCGCGGTTCAGACACCTTTGTCAGTCTTGCGGCGCGCGGCGCGCTGCGGTTTAATGCCCGGCTCGTCGCCGGGACCGCGCCTGTGGTGTTTCGTTCCGGCGGGAATCAACAAACTACCTACGGAGGTAAATAAATGGAAACGCGCTTACTACCAGGCGTGGGCGGGCCGGTTGTACCGGCTTCAATGGAAAACATCAATCACGGGACTGTTCACGGGGCCAATGAAGGGCCTGTTCTTGTGGAAAACGAGGGGCCGGGCATTTCGGTTCCGATGGTCAATGAAATGGCGGCTGTTGTGATTGGCCGCGCACTGAGCGACCCCGGCGCCAGGCCGGAACTTGAAGAGGCCATGCTGAAAAGCCTCGCTTCGGTTGACAATCTGGAAGTCGTCTATAAGCAGAACACCGCCGATGAACTGAACATCGTGGTGCCCGACTTCCCCGACTTCAGCACGGCGCTGCGGAAGTTGAAGGAGAACGAACTGGCCGCGATACACGGCGGCGAGATTTTCGGCGCCCTGAGCGGCATGACCCTCAGCTGGATTGGCTGCCAGGTCGGCATCGGCCTGATCTTCGGCACCGGCCTGACGCTGGGCGGCACCGTCATCGGCGCCACCAGCGCCGCCACATTCGCCGGCGCGCTGGTTGTCGCCGGGATGATTGCGATGCCCATCGGGCTTGGCGTGATTGGCGCGACCGTGGCGAGCGGCATCGGCGTCGGCATTGCCGCCGGACTGGGCGCCTTCAACACAAGCGACGACAACGCGGTGAATATCGCTGTCGCGAGTTAAGGACGCAGCATCCGCACGGCGGGGCGGCACGCGCCGCCCCGCCTGAAAAAGCCGCGCAATTCCTTCGGGGGAGCGCGGCTTTGTTTTGTACGCGGCGCGCGCCGCGCCGCGCACGCGGCACGCGCCGCGCCTTCCTGTATAATTTGCGCCCGCGATGACCGATTTTTCCGACGCGCTGCAAACGGCGCTGCATCTGCTGGTGAATCTCGACGCCGGCCTGGTCGAGATCATCGCGCTGTCGCTGAGAGTCAGCCTCACCGCGGTCGCGGCGGCGGCGCTGGTGGGGCTGCCGCTGGGCGCGCTGCTGGCGGTCAGCCGCTTTCCGACGCGGCGCTTCTGGATTAACCTGCTGAACACCTTCATGGGCCTGCCGCCGGTCGTCGTCGGCCTGATGGTGTATCTGATGCTGTCGCGCGCCGGGCCGCTCGGCCCGCTGGGGCTGCTATACACGCCGGTTGCGATGATTATCGCGCAGACGCTGCTGATTTTTCCGATTATCGCGGCGCTGTCGTGCGGCGTTGTGCAGGGGCTGTTTGACGAATACCACGAACAACTGCGCTCGCTCGGCAGCCGCACGCTGGCGACCGCGCGCACGCTGCTGTGGGAGGGGCGCTTCGGCCTGGTGACCGCGATACTCGCCGGTTTCGGGCGCGGCAACGCCGAGGTCGGCGCGGTGCTGATAGTCGGCGGCAACATCAACCATTCAACGCGCGTGATGACGACGACCATCGCGCTCGAGACCAGCAAGGGCAACCTGGCGCTGGCGCTGGCGCTGGGCCTGATACTGATACTGGTGTCGCTGCTGGTGGCGTCGGCGGCGCAGTGGCTGCACACCGCGACGATGCACAGGGGCCGCGCGTGAGTGTCGCCGCCGCCATGCCCGGGGATTTGCGTTTGCAGCCGCGCGCCGCGACGCCGCGCAGGGGCCGCATATGAAACTTGAAATCCAGAACCTGGTGTACCGCGCCGGCGGGCGCACGTTGATGGACGACATCAGCCTGGTCAGCGACAGCGCGCACTGCACCGCGCTGCTCGGCGCCAACGGCGCCGGCAAGAGTCTGCTGCTGCGCCTGTGCCACGGCCTGCTGGAACCCGCCGCCGGGCGGATACGCTGGGATGCGCGCCCGCCGCGCGAGTTGGGCGCGGCCATCACGATGGTGTTTCAGAAGCCGGTGCTGTTGCGCCGCAGCGCGCGCGCCAATGTCGAGCACGCGCTGTATTTGCAGGGCGCGCCGCGCGCGGCGCGGCGCGCGCGCGCGGCGGCGGCGCTGGAACTGGCGGGGCTGGAAGACTGCATGGAGCGCCAGGCAGCGGTGCTGTCGGGCGGCCAGCAGCAGCGTCTGGCGATTGCGCGCGCGTGGGCGCTGAAACCCGCCGTTATCCTGATGGACGAGCCGACCTCAAAACTGGATGTGCGCTCCGCCGCGCAGGTTGAACGCACTATCGGCGAACTGCGGCGCGAGGGCATCAAGATTATCCTGACATCGCACAACCTGGCGCAGGTGCGGCGGCTTTGCGGCGAAGTGGTGTTTCTGCACGAGGGGCGTTTGGTGCAGCAGGACGCGATGGATGATTTTTTTGCGCGCCCGGCGGACGACATTATATGCGAGTTTATAGAAGCGCAGACTTTCTGACGCGCGTTGCGTGGCTGCTGGCCGGTTTGTGCGCGGCGCTGTTGTCCGCAGGCGCCGGCGCGGCGGCGGCAACGGCGGCGGTCACGCTGGCCTCGACGACTTCCACCGACAACTCCGGCCTGTATGACTACCTGCTGCCGAAGTTCACCGCCGACACCGGCATCCGCGTGCGGGTCATCGCGGTCGGCACCGGGCGCGCGCTCAGCATCGGGCGGCGCGGCGACGCCGACTTGCTGATTGTGCACGACCGCGAATCCGAACTGGAGTTCGTCGCCGACGGCCACGGCGTGGCGCGCGTGCCGTTCATGTACAACGACTATGTGCTGGTCGGGCCGCGCGCCGACCCCGGCGGCCTGCGCGCCGCCGGCGATGTGGTGCACGCGATGCGCCTGATTGCGCGCGGGCGCCGCCCGTTTATCTCGCGCGGCGACGACAGCGGCACGCACAAAAAGGAATTGCAGTTGTGGCGCGCCGCAGGTCTTGCGCCCGGCGCCGCCGACGCCTGGTACCGCGAGGCCGGCGCCGGCATGGGCGCGGTGCTGAACCTGGCCAACGAACTGGTGGCCTACACGCTGACCGACCGCTCGACCTGGGTGAGTTTCAACAACCGCGCCGCGCTGGCGCTGCTGGTTGAGAACCAGCCGCCGCTGCACAACCCGTACAGCGCGATTCTGGTGAACCCGCAAAAGCACCCGGCGGTCAACCACCGCGCCGCGCGCCGCCTGGTTGAGTGGCTGACATCGCGGCGCGGCCTGGACTGGATAGACAACTACCGCGTGCGCGGCGTGCGCCTGTTCCACCCGTTGCGCGGCGGTTGACCGGCGCGTTCTGGAGTGTTGCGGTGCGGCGCATGGCCCAGGCGCTGCGCTGCGGTGGCTGACCGGCGCGTTGCGGCGCATGGCCTGCGTTGGCGCAGCCCCGTTTTTCAGCCGCCGCACGGCCCCCGGCGGCCACCGACAGCATCTGTTGCAATGCGCCGCATCGCCCCCATATCAAATAGTATGTCAATGATGTACCGGCACTTTTCAACGCCCGCAGCGGCGCAGACGGCGTTGCCGTTGATGGGTTATAATCACTGCATGAAAATCTCACCCACCGCGGGAGGTGCGGCATGAGCGATGTAATGAAAAACCTGATTTTGTGGATTGTCATTGCCACCGTGCTGATGATCGCCTTCAACAACTTCGTGGTGCGCGAAGAAGCGTCAACGACGCTGCCGTACTCGCAGTTTATCGCCGATGTTCGCAACGGCCAGGTTCGCAGCGTCGAGATTGACGCCGACAACCGCACCGTCACCGGCAACTATGCTTCCGGCGGGCGCTTTACGACCTACAGCCCGGGCGACCCGGAACTGGTCAACGACCTGCTGAGCCACAATGTGGAAATCAAGACCGGGCCGGAGCAGAAGCGCTCGTTCCTGACCGAACTGCTCGTCAGTTGGTTCCCGATGCTGCTGCTGATCGGCATCTGGATTTTCTTCATGCGCCAGATGCAGGGCGGCGTCAGCGGGCGCGGCGCGATGTCGTTCGGCAAAAGCCGCGCGCGTTTGATGGGCGAGGACCAGATCAAGGTTACCTTCAAGGATGTCGCCGGCGTTGAAGAGGCCAAGGAAGAAGTCTCCGAACTGGTGGAGTTCCTGAAAGACCCGGGCAAGTTCCAGAAACTGGGCGGGCGCATTCCGAAAGGCGTGCTGATGGTCGGCGCGCCCGGCACCGGCAAGACGCTGCTGGCCAAGGCCATCGCCGGCGAGGCCAAAGTGCCGTTTTTCTCGATTTCAGGCTCCGACTTCGTCGAGATGTTCGTCGGCGTCGGCGCGTCGCGCGTGCGCGACATGTTCTCGCAGGCCAAGAAGCACGCGCCGTGCATCATCTTCATCGACGAGATTGACGCGGTCGGGCGCCACCGCGGCGCCGGCCTCGGCGGCGGCCACGACGAGCGCGAGCAGACGCTGAACCAGTTGCTTGTAGAGATGGACGGCTTTGAGGGGCACGAGGGCATCATCGTCATCTCGGCCACCAACCGACCCGATGTGCTCGACCCGGCGCTGTTGAGGCCGGGGCGCTTCGACCGCCAGGTCGTGGTGCCGCTGCCGGATGTGCGCGGGCGCGAGCAGATACTGAAAGTCCATATGCGCAAGGTGCCGTGCGACGACGATGTGCGCGCCGACCTGCTGGCGCGCGGCACGCCGGGCTTTTCCGGCGCCGACCTCGCCAACCTTATCAACGAAGGCTCGCTGTTCGCCGCGCGCGCCAACAAGCGCACCGTGCAAATGGCGGACTTTGAGCGCGCCAAGGACAAGATCATGATGGGCGCCGAGCGCAAGTCCATG
>RKSI01000223.1 GCA_007570905.1 Gammaproteobacteria bacterium | reverse complement strand
TCGTCGGTGTCCGTCAGGCTTGCGCGCCCGGCAACCGCGCTGTCGGCGACGGTCAATCTCAGCGTGAAACCGGCCGTGGTGCCCGCCGGCAAATCGGGCGGAGTGACCGTCACCGTGCCGATGGAGGCGGCGCGAGGGCCGAAGGCCACTTCCGGGTTAAGGCCGTCGCCGTCGGGAACCGGGCTGGTCTGCTCCCACCGGTAAGTCAGCCCCGGGTCGCCGTCCGGGTCGCTGCCGCCGCCGCGCAGCGTGAAAGCGGCGTCGTCCGGCAGCGGGCCGGGGTCCGCGCCCGCGTCCGCAGCCGGCGGCTCGATGTCATTGACATGAAACGGGAAACAGCGCTCGCTGAATGCGGAATCCCGGAAGCGGGAGGCCCGCGAATTGGCCCGGATGCAAAGGCGCAGCGTCTCCCGAACGGTCACATCCGGCAGGTTGTACAGCACCTCGGATGTGGTGCTTTGCAGGGTCGTCCGGGGTTCAAAGGCGAACCCGTAGCGGGCGCCGACATCATTGCCGTTCGGGTCAAGCAGCAGCCACCGCCAGGTGGTGGTGACATCCACGCCCTCGCTCGCAGTGGCGCCGCTGTCGGGATTGATGTTGCTGCGGACAGTGTATGTCGCCCCCTCGTCCAGGGTCGGCTCCAGCCTGTTGAAACTCAGCGACGGCTCCCGCAAAAGCCGCTCGCTGGAGGCAAGCCAGATGCGGCGCCACTGAGTGTCATAGCGGTGACCATGAGACGGATGGTTGGCGGGAACCCCGGCAACCCGGATGAA
Organism: Gammaproteobacteria bacterium; assembly: GCA_007570905.1. Lineage (GTDB taxonomy): Bacteria > Pseudomonadota > Gammaproteobacteria > Poriferisulfidales > Oxydemutatoraceae > Oxydemutator. Next base: position 2,502 of record RKSI01000223.1, on the reverse strand, counting down.
AAGCGGCGGGTTGATTTCCTGGACATCATCGTCGGTGATGCGCAGCGTAACCTCTATTCGCCGCGTGCCGGTCGTCACATGAAAGCCGAGGTCGCAATCAACGGCAAGCCCCTGCAAACTCACCGCGGAGTTGTCGGTTAATTCGCGTTCCCGCTCGCGGTATTCACCGCCCGAGGCCGGGCAAATTTGCGCGAGATCGGCGCCGGCGCGATCCGTGTAACCGGCGGCGGCGGCGGACGAGCCGTTCCCGAATATCCGCCGGGCGCCGACAAACTCCCATTGGCCCGAGGTGGCGTCCGTGCCCCGGGAATTCGTGCGGTCCCTGATTTGCAGCGCCAGCGTGTCCTGTCTGACCGGAAGGTCGCCGTCCAGATTGACGGTGAAGGTGAAGGTCGCGCCCTCCTCCGCCGGCTGTGCCTGCGACGGCAGGCTGTTGGCGGCGATGTTGGCCTCAAAGATGTCGTTGGCCGGAATGACCGCGGCGAGAACCGGGCGGTAATCAAATCCATACTGGCGGCCCGGCCTCGGATCCAGCCGCCGCGCGCCGACCTCGCCGATGGTGTGCAGGTTCAGGATGAAGATGACGGTCTCGGTGCTCTCGGGCGCGGTGTCGTTCACCAGTTCAAAGTCAATCACGCTGGTTTCGCGGCTGGTCGGGATGTGCATGATGCCGATGCCGGTGCTGGGGTTCCACTCGTCCAGATTGGGGCTGAAAAATCCGTCGGCGGTCCCCGCCAGATTAATATCATTGGTCTCGGCGGCGGAGCGAACCGAGTCAAAACCGAATGACAAATCCGACTGCCGGGTTCTCGCCGCGGTATAGCGCTGATTGAAGGCGCAGGCGTCGGTTGCCCGTGTCTGCCCGTCATAGGTGCAGAGCCGGACCTCAAACCGCAGGAGAGCCCCTTCCTCATGGATGTAGTCCGGATGAAAATCGAAATCCGCGATGCTCGCGCCCTGCGGAATGTGAACGCCGCGAAGATCCGGGCTGAGGGGCGGCGGGTCGCGGCTGATCGGCTGAAGCCGGTTGATGCTCGCACGCGGGCCTCTGCCGTTGGCCATGATGCCGTAAGCCACCGACTGGAGGTTGAGTTCATCCAGTTCCGGGATTTGCAGGCCGACGCCGCCGCTGCCGTGATTTCTGACATACTGGACCACCATCGTCTCGGTGTCCTCGGCCCGGTTGTCGCGGCACAGCCGAATCGCGCCCTCGTGGGTCGCAGTCCTGGCTCCCTGATAACTGAGGCCGTAGGGAATGCGGCTCGTATTCAGGGTGTAGGGGTTCTTCTTGTTCTTTATCAGGACCGGCAGGCAGGAGCCGTCGCGCCGGGCAAAGTCCTCGCGGCTGACTTCCGACAGGTGGGTGCCGAAGGTCAGCACGAAACTGCCGTCAACGATGAAGGGCCTGCTGTAACGGACGACCACCCTGAACTCGTCGCCCTCTTCCAGGAAACCGTAGCGCCCCAGTATCTCGCCGGTCGGGTTGGTCGTGCCCGGCTCCACTCTCTCCAGCCAGAAGGTGGTCGTCCTGTCGGGCGTCTGCGCCGGCGCGGCCGACGGCAGACACAACAGCAGCAGGGCGGCAATTCGCAATGTCACGCGCATGGCAACAGCCCGGGCCTCATGGAAACGACAGTCATTTAATTCAACTTGTGTCTTCGTGCACAACTCCGCCCGACCGGGCCGCGCGACCGGGGGAATTATACCCGATGCGCCGGCGTTATTCCACCCCGCGCAGCCGTTCAGAAACCTTTGTCATACTTTCATTTTTCCCGCAAATCCCATATCCTTCCAACAAGTGGGACTCGGACGAAACGGGAATTCGGACGATAACGGAAACGGATGAAACCATGTTTCTCCGAACTTAACAGGAGGCACAAAATGCAGCAACAAAGCACAGCGGGGGTTCATCTCCCCCTGGTCAATGAAATCGCAGCCATTACGATTGGTTGCGGGCTGACCCATCCGCACGCGGATTCCTCGTTCAAGGCGGCTGTCGAGAAAAATGTGGCCGCGCTGGCGGCGAGCGACTCGAAGGTGCGCCTGGTCTATGCGCAGAACACCCCCGGCGAACTGAATGTCGTGGTGCCGGACTTTCCGGAAATTGACAAGGCCGTCGCGCAGATGAGCGAGGAAGACCTGGCGCAGGTGGCCGGCGGCGAACTGTTCATCGGCGGGATCATTGCCTTCGCCCTCGGTTCAATCGGCGCGACCATCGGCATCGGCTCCGTGAGTCTCGCAGCCGGCGTCGGGGCCAGCCTCAGCGCGGTTATCGCGGGTGCGGTCATTGTCGGCGGCGCCGTCGGCGCCGGCATCGCCGGTGTCGGAACCGCCATCGGGCTTGGCGTCAAAACCGGCCACACAGGCAGCGAAGGCGGCGCGGGAATTTTGACGAACGTCGACATCTGCACCTGATTCATCTGCCGTCGCCAAAAGGCCGCGCCCTCCGGGACGCGGCCTTTTTTGTGCGCGCTTGTCGCGCGAGTTGCGTGCGCGTTGTTG
>RKSI01000059.1 GCA_007570905.1 Gammaproteobacteria bacterium | reverse complement strand
TCGCAGCCGTAACGCCGCGTCGTCGCCTCAAACTGCGGATAAGTCCCCTCAAAGCCGAAGGTGTCGGACAAATACCAGGCCGACAGCCGCGTCCCGGCAGGCGCCGCGCTGACGCCCAGATGCGCCGCCGCGCCATCGGCGCGCACGCCGGAATAGGCGAAGTGCGCCGTGCTCGCGCGCCCGATGGTCAGCGTCGGCAAGGCAGCCGCGCCAATCGCCGTCAGCGGGTCGTCGCCGGCGGCGATTTCCGCCGCGTCCGGCAGGCCGTCGCCGTCATGGTCCTCGCTGCCGTTGATGCTGCGCGTCACCACCACCGTCTGCGTCGTCAACTGGTTGCGCCCGGTTTCCAGCGGCGCGTTGTCAAAAATGCCGGTCGCAGGCGCGCCCGGATATTCATAAAACACAAACACATTGCCGCCGTCTTCGCTCAGCGGCGCGTCCAGCGCCAGCGCAATGCCGCGCGGCGGCTGGTAGGCCGCGCCCACATCCGCCGCCGCCGCCGACGCCTGCGCCATGCCGGCGCCGCGCCCGACGCTAAATCCTTGCAGCGCCGCGCCGCGCGGCAGCGACGCCGCCGCCGTGCCGGTCGCCGCGACGATGATGTCCTCGTCGGCAAACAGCCAGATGGCGCGCTGGCCCGGCAGCCACGCCAGCGCCTCCAGCGCCGGCGGCAGCCGGTCCACGCCGCTAATCAAGCCGCCAACCGGTTCGGCGCCCAGCCGGTAGCGCGGCGGCCCCGGCTCCGACGAATCCAGTCGCAGCACAAACCCCTCTTCCTCTTCGTCATCGTCGGTGTCGGCAAACAGCGCCACCCGTATCTCGGCGCTGCGCGCGCCCGCCTCAATCACCACCGACGACGACGGGAAACTCGCCGCCGTGCCGTCGCCGAAATCATCCGCCGTCGCCGGGTTCATCAGCACATTGGTGGAAGTAACGCTCCACGCCAAAGTAATCGCCTCGCCGGCGCGCCCGCCGCTCAGCCTAACCGGGAACACCGCGTCCTCGCCTTCCGGCGCGGGCCGCGCCGCCGCCACCGTGATGGTCGTCGGGTCGCTCGCCGGTATCGTCAGCGTCAGCGTCGTCGCGCTTTCCAGCACATCCACATCGCTGCCGTCGCGCGACGCCCGCAGCGCCACTTCCAGCGTCTCTTCGGCCTCGTTCAAATCGTCGTCCAGCACCGTCAGCGTGACAGTCTGCGTGCCGAGGCCGGTCAGCGTCTGCGCGCGCGCGCCGCCCTCAATATCGGCGGCGTCGTCAAAGGTGATGCGCGCGGCAATCGCCGCAGCGTCCACCGGCTGCCCGCTCAGCACCATCGTCAGTTCAAATGTCTCGCCCTCGGCGGCGCTGCGCTTGTCCAGGCTCCATGTCAGGAAGTTCGGCGCGCCCTCGTTTTGCGCGATGACAAAGCGCGCCTGCGCGGCATCGTCCTGCGCCGGGTCGGGCGCCAGCGCCGCGCTGTCGGCGGCCAGCGTAACCAGCACTTCCTCGTCGTCTTCCTCGCGCCCGTCGCGCGCCACCGCAATCTCCACCTCGGCGCGCGTGCTGTTGGCGGGCAGCATCACCACGCCGCTGTCCGCCGCCAGGTCGGGCTGCTGCCGCGTGTTCAGGCGGCGCGGGTCGCGCACCGATGTGTTGGTCTGGTCGGCGATGACTGCGCGCCATGTCAGCGTCGCCTGCGACGACAGCAAGCCGCCGCGCAGCGTAACGGCCAGCCTCGCGGTGTCGCCTTCGGCGACGCTGGCGGCGGCGTCTTCCACCGCAAACAGCGCGACATCGCTGGCGGCGATGATGAACTGCGCGGCGTCGCTCGCCGTCGTCGCGCGGAACGCGCCCGCCGCGGCCAGCGCGCCCGGCCCGGCGCCGCGGTCAACGCGCACCGTTTCATCGCCCTCGCCCAGGTCGTCGTCAATCACAGCCAGCACGATGATGGCGGTGGTTCGGCCCGGCGGGAACACCAGCGTGCCGGTCGTCGCCGCGGCGGACAGGCCGGTGGGCGTGGTGATGTCAAAGTCGCGCGCATCCACGCCGTCGCCGCTCACGACAAACACCGCCGTCACCACGCCGCCGGGTTCGGCGTCGGTCAGCGTGGCGATGATGGTCGCCAGCGGCGCCGGGCTGGTGCTGCCTTCGGCCACCGTCGTCGTCTCCGCCATGCTCACGCTGTCGGTGCCGGTGGTGGCGCGGAACACAATGCCCAGCGGGTCGTCGTCGTGCAGCGTGAACTCTTGCGGCGGCGCAATCACGCTGCCGCCGTCGGCGGCCTGGTCGTCCACCGACAGGCGCACGCGGAAGGTTTCGGCGGCCTCGTTCAGGTTGTCGCCGGCGATGCTGAACGCAGCCGTCTGCGTTGTACTGCCCGCCGTCAGCGTAACCGCGCCGGTAACCGCGCCGAAGTCGGCGTCGCCGGTGGTGATGTGCTCAAACCGCCAACTCACTTCGGTGTCGGCTGTGAATCCGCCGTCGTCGCCGAGGTCAATCATGAAAGAGTGCATCGCCGACGCATCGGTCTCGGTAACCGCGCTCGCCGGCAATATCTCCGCGCCGGGCGTCGGCACGATGATGCCGGCCACGCTTATAGTCCGCGACGCCGTCGTGTTCTGCGCGATCCGCACCAGCGCCGCCGCCGTCGAGACCTCCACCGCGCCGATGCTGTCGGGCGTCACCGCCTCGCCCAACTCCGCCACCGCCGTCTCGGTCGCCTCCATCGCGGCATCCACCACCACTCCCAGCACCACGCTCGCCATCGTCGCGCCGGCGGCCAGTTCAAACACGCCGTCCAGCGCCGCGTCGGCGGCGAAGTCGGCGGCGGTCGCGCCCGCCGTCTGCGCCGGCCGCAGCGTGTACGGCACCGACACATCCGCCGCCGCCGCGCGGTCCAGTTCCAGCGTCAGCGTCGCCGCGCCGTTCTCTTCCACCGTCTGCACCGGCGGCGTCAGCGTCGCGCCGATGGCGTCGTCGTCTTGCAGCACCGCGGCGGCCTCCACTTCGGCGTATTCAAACGCGCCGGCAATCCGCACCCCGCCAAGCGACGCCAGCAGCGTGCGCGGCGGCTCGTTGCGGTCGTTGTCCACGGCGGTAACCACCAGCGTCGCGCTGGTGATGCCGGCGACGCCCGGCGGCAGTTGCAGCGTGTCGGTTGACACCTCAAAGTCGCCCGGCGCCGCGCCGCTGACCAGCACCGACACCGTAGCCGTCGTCGCCAGTTGGAAACCGGGCCCGCCGTCGGCGCGCACGCGGAACAGCGCGGTGCGCGGGCCGGTGGAGACGCCCGCAGGCCCTTCCACAAAGCCG
>RKSI01000162.1 GCA_007570905.1 Gammaproteobacteria bacterium | reverse complement strand
GGATGAAAATGTCTGCACCCACGCGGGCAAATGCGTTTCCGGATTGCCGACCGTGTTCAAGGTCATCGACGGCAAGTTCGTGGTCGATGAATCGGGCGCTAGCGAGCAATCCATCCGCGACCAGGTCGCCGAGTGCCCTTCGGGCGCGTTGACTATAGAAGAATAAATATTCTCATGTAGCAACGTCCCGGTTCCTGAACCGCTGCGACTCTTGAAGAGTCGCAGCGGGGAGGAATCAGGATGAGAGCCTGCGTGCGCCACCTCTAACCTGTCCGGTGTATGAACGCTGATGTTTGGCTTGTTCAATCGAAAGAAAGATTACGAGGCGGTGATTAACGGGCAGACGACCGTTACCGTAAAAGCAGGCCAGAATCTGCTGGCGGCTGCTCTGGACGCCGGGCTTGACTGGCTGCACGACTGCCGTGTCGGAAGTTGCAGCACTTGCCGGTGCTATCTGAAAAAGGGGCGCATAAAACCCCTGTCCGACTTCACCTATGTGCTGACAGGGCAGCAACTCAAGGACGGCGTCATTCTCGCCTGCCAGACGGCGCTGAAAAGCGATGTTGAAGTCGAGGTCATGCTGGGGCAGGGGCGTTTCGGGGTTCCGGCTGTGGAAAGGCGCAGCACCCTGACAAGCATCCGTAACCTGACGCACGACATACTTGAGTTGGTTGTCACCTGCGATGAGCCGATGCCCGACGGTTTGCTCGCGGGTCAATACGCCGAAGTCAATTACCCGGGCTTGACCCGGCCACGCTCGTATTCTTTCTCAAAGGATCCGGCGAATGAAAATCCGTCGGAACTGACCTTCTTTGTCCGGCATGTGCCGGGCGGCAAATTCACTGACTGGCTTTTTGAGGCCGACCGCACCGGGTCACGGCTGAGAATCAAGGCGCCCTTCGGAAATTTCCGCCTGCACGAAGATTCCGGGCCGATGATTTGCATTGCCGGCGGCAGCGGCATCAGCGCAATCAAGGCGATTCTTGAACATGCCTGCAATCTCGGCGTGGCGCGCGACGCCTATTTCTTCTTCGGTGCGCGTGCCCAGCGTGATTTGTACTGCCGTGACGAAATGCGCGATATTGCGGACAAGTGGAGAGAAAGCGGCGTTTCAGGCTGAAGCGATTTGTTTTTCCTTGATTTCGTCGAAGGTTTTGCAGTCTATGCACATGGTGGCGGTTGGGCGCGCCTCGAGGCGGCGGATGCCGATTTCCACTCCGCATAGTTTGCAGTAGCCGAACTCGTTGTTGTCGAGTCTGGTGATTGCCTGGTCTATCTTGCGGATGAGTTTGCGTTCGCGGTCGCGCTCCCTCAGTTCCAGGCTGAAACCTTCCTCCTGCGTCGCGCGGTCCGCCGAGTCGGCGTGGTTGGATGAATCGGACTTCATATGGGTCACCGTTCGGTCCACTTCCTGCATCAGGCTTTTTTTCCAGCCGGTCAATATCATGCGGAAATGGTCGAGTTGTTTGTGGTTCATGTATTCCTCGCCTTTGCGCTTTTTGTAGGGGGCGATGTCGGCGGGCGGCTCGTGGTGCGCCGTCATGCGGGCATTGGCTGAGCGCGCTTTTTTCGCGGCTGGCGCCTTCTTTTTGGCGGCGGGCGCTGCGGGCGCTGCGGCGGGTTTTTTCTTGTCGGGCGCCTTGCGATGGGCGGTCGCCGCGGCTGGCGTTTTTTTCCCGCCCGCCGCTTTCCCCGCGGCGGCGGCGCTGCCTGGTTTGCGTTTGGCTTTTTCAATCATTTTGCGTTGTGAGGTTTAGTTGCACCTTTATTTTTATCAATTTACCGGCGGCGCGCAAGTGCTTGCCGCGCCGCCGCCGTCTTCAAATGACTTTTGCGGCGATGCCGCCATCCTCGACGAGGATATCCAGAGACTGGTCCTTTCGCACGCTCCCCGCCGAACGAATCACAACTCCTTTCTCATCGGTCACGATGGCGTAACCGCGCTTGAGGGTTGCATATGGGCTTAGGGTGTCCAGTTTTGAGGCCAGTTTCTCAATCCTGCGTATTTTACCCGATAAAATGCCGCCGCAGGCCGCCGCCAGTTCGCGGATATCATGGCGCAGGCGCGCGCGGTGCATCTGCACCAGCGCGGGGAGATTGCTGCGCGCCAGCAGGGCGCCGGTGTGCGCCGCGCGCCGGCGCTCAACCGCCAGCCGGTTTTCCGCGGCGGCGGTGAGTTTTCCCTGCAATTCGTCAAACTGCCGGGTCAGGTTGCGGATGCGGTTTTCCGGGTGCGAGCGCAGCAGGCCGGTTTTCAGCCGCCGCAGATACTCCAGTTTCTCGCCGATGCCGTCCTCCATCAGGTAATGCAGCCGCCGCAGGGTTTCCAGCAGGCCGGCCCGGACGCCATGCCCGTCGGGGCTGACCCGCTCAGCTGCCGCCGACGGCGTCGGCGCGCGGCAGTCGCCGGCGAAGTCGGCGATGGTGAAGTCTATTTCATGGCCGATGCCGCTGACGACCGGCAATTCCGACGCGGCGATTTTCCGCGCCACGGCTTCGCTGTTGAACGCCGACAAGTCCTCGATGGAGCCGCCGCCCCTGACCAGCAGCAGCACTTCCGCCTTGCGGTGCCGGTTGGCCAGTTCCAGCGCCCTGCAGATTTCGGCGGGCGCCCCGGCGCCCTGCACCGGCGTCGGATAAACCACCAGGTCAATCGCCGCGCAGCGCTTTTCCATCACCGCGATGACATCGCGCAATGCGGCCCCCTGGCCGGAAGTGATGATGCCGACCGTCCGCGGCCAGGCGGGCAGCGGGCGTTTGCGCGCCTCGTCGAAAAGGCCCTCGCGGTGGAGTTTCCGTTTCAGTATTTCAAACCGGCGCTGCAACTCGCCGACACCCGCCGGCTCCATCTGCTCGACAATCAACTGCAGGTCGCCGCGCGGCTCGTAGCAATCGGGCCGCGCGCGAAGCACCACCTGCGCGCCGTTTTCCGGAATCATTTTCAGCGCCCGGTTTTTGCCGCGGAACATCGCGCAGCGAATTTGCGCGGCGTGGTCCTTGACGGTGAAATACATATGTCCGGAGGCGGCCCGGATGAAATTGGAAATCTCGCCCTCAACCCGGATGGCCGCGCTGAACTCGCTCACCACCGCCCGCCGGATTTCACCGAGCAGGCGGCTGACCGTGTAGATGCCGGCCTCGCCGGAACGCTTTGTTTCTTTCAATGGTTCGGTTTTCCCGCCGCAGTTGTGCTAAAATGGCCGCGCTGACCGGGGCGTATTATCCGCGCCGGCCCGCCGGATGACCAGACAGATGGACAGCTTACAGGAAGCCCTCACTTTTGACGATATCCTTCTGGTGCCGGCCTACTCCGAAGTCCTGCCCGCCGACATCGACCTGAAAACCCGCCTGACGCCGGAAATCTCGTTGAACATCCCGCTGGTGTCGGCGGCGATGGACACCGTCACCGAATCCGGGCTGGCGATTGCGCTGGCGCAGGAGGGCGGCATCGGTTTCGTCCACCGGAACATGGCGATTGAGCGCCAGGCGGACGAAGTCAGGCGCGTTAAGAAGTTTGAAAGCGGCGTCATCAAGGACCCGATCACGGTTCCGCTCAGCGCCACCATCCGCGAAGTGGTCGCGCTGATGGAGCGGCACAACATCTCCGGCGTGCCGGTGGTGGAGGGCGAAAACCTCACCGGCATCGTCACCCACCGCGACCTTCGCTTTGAGGTGCGGATGAACGAGCCGGTCTCGGCGGTGATGACGCCGAAAGAGCGCCTGGTGACGGTGAAAGAGGGCGCCGACAAGCACGAGGTGCAGCGCCTGCTGCACAGGCACCGCATCGAGAAAATGCTGGTCGTCAACGATGACTTCCAGTTGCGCGGCCTGATTACGGTCAAGGATTTCCAGAAATCGGTGCAATACCCCAATGCATGCAAGGACGGTTATGGCCGCTTGCGCGTCGGCGGCGCGGTCGGCGTCGGCGAGGACGCGCTGGAGCGCGCCGCCGCGCTGATTGAGGCCGGCGCCGATGTCCTGGTGATGGACACCGCGCACGGCTTTGCCAGGAGCGTGCTGGACATGGTCGGCAAATTAAGGGCGGCCTTTCCCGGCGCGCAGATGGTCGCCGGCAATGTCGCCACCGCGGACGCCGCCCGCGGGCTGATTGAGATGGGCGCCAACGCAATCAAGGTCGGCATCGGGCCGGGTTCAATTTGCACGACCCGCATCATCGCCGGCGTCGGGATTCCGCAGTTCACCGCCATCAACCAGGTGGCGAAATCGCTGAACGGCGGGATTCCGGTGATTGCCGACGGCGGCATCCGGTTTTCCGGCGACATCGCAAAGGCGCTCGCCGCCGGCGCCGGCGCCATCATGATCGGCGGCCTGTTCGCCGGCACCGAGGAGGCGCCCGGCGAGATTGAACTGTACCAGGGGCGCTCCTACAAGTCCTACCGCGGCATGGGTTCTCTGGCGGCGATGCAGCGGGAAGTCAGCGACCGTTATTTCCAGTTCAAGGGCGGCAACGCAAAATTCGTGCCCGAGGGCATCGAGGGCCGCGTGCCGTACTGCGGCAGTTTGTCCGATGTGGTCTATCAATTGCTCGGCGGCGTGCGCTCAAGCATGGGTTATCTCGGCTGCGCCGACATCGCGCAGATGCACCGCAAGGCGGCCTTCGTCCGCATCACCGCGGCGGGCATGCGGGAAAGCCATGTGCACGATGTGTCCATCACCAAGGAAGCGCCGAACTATCATATCGGCTGATGGTCGCGGCCCGGGCCGGCGGTATGCACGCCTCGCAGCAACAGCACAAAGTCGCCATCATTGATTTCGGCTCGCAGTACACGCAGTTGATTGCGCGCCGCGTGCGCGAACTGGGGGTGTACAGCGAGATTTTTCCGTACACCGCCGACGCCGGCACGCTGCGCGATTTTTCCGCCAGGTGCGTGATTCTGTCTGGCGGCCCCGAATCGGTGACCGAAGACGAGGCGCCGCAGCCCGCGTGCGACATCGCCGCCCTGAAGACGCCGGTGCTGGGCATTTGTTACGGCATGCAGTGGATGGCGTCGCGCTTCGGCGGCGAAGTGGAGGCGGCGGGCCACCGCGAGTTCGGCCACGCCGACATTGAAATCACCGCGCCGACGCGCCTGTTCGATGCCGGCGCCGGCGGCAGGCTGCAGACCTGGATGTCGCACGGCGACCGCGTGGTGGCGCTGCCGCCCGGGTTTTCGGGCGTGGCGCGAAGCCGCGGCTCGCCGATTGCGGCGATGGCCGACGAGCAACGCGGTTTTTACGGATTGCAGTTTCACCCCGAGGTGACGCACACCGCGAACGGGCGCGAGATTCTGCGCCGCTTTGTCTGCGACATCGGCGGTTGTCTGCCGCAGTGGCGGCCCGGCGGCATCATCGAGGACAGCATCCGCGACATCCGCGAACAGGTCGGCGATGAGCAGGTTGTGCTGGGTCTGTCGGGCGGCGTTGATTCCTCGGTCGCCGCGCTGCTGATACACCGCGCCATCGGCGATCAACTGCATTGCGTGTTTGTGGACAACGGCCTGCTGCGGCTCGGCGAACGCGAGCAGGTGCACGACACCTTTGCCAGGCATTTCGGCATGGATTTGCACACGCTGCCGGCTGCCGGGATTTTTCTGAAGGCGCTTGAGGGCGTCGTTGACCCGGAGCAGAAGCGGCGCGTCATCGGCGGGCTTTTTGTGGACATGTTCGAGGAGAAGGCGCGCAGCCTGGGCGATGTGCGCTGGCTGGCGCAGGGCACGATTTATCCGGATGTCATCGAGTCGGCCTCGGCGGGGCGCGAGGGCGCGCGCCTGATCAAGTCGCACCACAATGTCGGCGGGCTGCCCGACAAGATGAAACTGAAACTGCTGGAACCGCTCGCCGGGCTGTTCAAGGACGAGGTGCGCAAGATCGGGGCTGAGTTGGGGCTGGGGCGAGAGGTTCTCGACCGGCATCCGTTTCCCGGCCCCGGCCTTGCGGTGCGCGTCATCGGCGAAGTGCGCGGCGAGGCGCTCGACCTGCTGCGTCGCGCCGATTTCATCTTCATTGAGGAGTTGAAAAACGGCGGCTTTTACGACCGCGTGGCGCAGGCGTTTGCGGTCATGCTGCCGGTCAAGTCGGTCAGCGTGATGGGCGACGGCAGGCATTACGGCTTCGTCGTCGTGCTGAGGGCGGTCGAGACCGATGATTTCATGACCGCGCGCTACGCGCGGCTGCCGCCCGACTTTATCGAGGGCGTGTCGCGCAGAATCGTCAATGAAGTGCCGGGCATCTCGCGGGTTTGCTACGATGTCAGCAGCAAGCCGCCGGCGACGATTGAGTGGGAGTGACAGGCTGTGGCGGCGGCGCAAGCGCAGGCAGGCGACCGCGCACATATGGAATCGGCGCTGGCCGAGGCGCGCATGGCCGGGCGGCGCGGCGAGGTGCCGGTGGGCGCGGTGATTGTGCGCGGCGGCGAGGTCGTCGCGCGCGGCGGCAACCGCTCCATCGGCGCCAGCGACCCGACGGCGCACGCGGAAATCGTCGCGTTGCGCGAGGCCGGGCGCAAACTCGGCAATTACCGCCTGACCGGCGCCGCGCTTTATGTGACGCTTGAACCCTGCGCGATGTGCTTTGCGGCGATGGTGCACGCGCGGATTGCGCGCCTGGTCTATGGCGCGCCCGATGCCGCCAGGGGCGCCGCCGGCGGCTGCCTTGACCTGAACGGCCACCGCGCCTTCAACCACCGCATCGCCGTCGTCGGCGGCGTGCTGGAGGCGGAGTGCGCCGGCGTGCTGAATGCGTTTTTCAGCAGCCGCCGCGCGGCGTCCGCGGCGCGCTGATGCAGCCAGGACGCGGGCGCGCTGACGCGCGCTAAAGAGTGGCCGGGGCGAGGTCGTTCAGGCGTGACGGCTGCGGAATGTCGGTGGTGATGTCGCCTTCAATCATGTCAATCAGGCGCTGGTAGTTGCGGACGTTTCTGACATAAAGCGAGGTGTCGCCGCCGCGCGGCTTGCCGTGCTGCGCCTGCCGGAACCACTCCGGCTTTTGCAGCAATTCCAGCGCTTTCGCGATGTCCACCCACAAGCCGGGGTTGCCGCCGCGCCGTTGCGTCAGCGCGATGGCGTCCTTGAGGTGGCCGTAGCCGGAATTGTATGCGGCCAGCGCCATCCAGGTGCGGTCGGGTTCGGGGATGGTGTCCGCGATTTTGTTTCGCACTGCGACGAAGTGAAGGGCGCCGCCGCGGATGCTGTCGCGCGGGTCGGCGCGGTCGTTGATGCCGTGCTGGCGGGCGGTGTCGCGCGTCAGCATCATCAGGCCGCGAACGCCGGTCGGCGAGACGGCGCGCGGGTTCCAGTGGGATTCCTGGTAGGAGATGGCCGCGAGCAGTTTCCAGTCGAGACCGTGGAGTTTGGCGACGCGCCTGAACTCATCGCTGTATTTCGGCAACTGGCGGTCGGCCAGTTCCCTGAAAGTGAGTTTTTCCGCATAGGAAAGTTCCTGCACATGCGGGTGGTGCACATCAATCAGGCGGTCGAGTTCCCTGCTGGCGGTGATTTCGCTGAAAAAACCGGCGACGGCGCCGGTCAGGGTTTCGGGCGCGTCTTTTCTGAACAGCCACACGACCGGCAGGTCGCCGGAGACATCAAACGCGGCCTTGACATATGGATGGAACAACTGCGTGGCGGCGAGTTCGTTGGAGTCGGCGAGGGTGTAGCGAATCAGGCCGAGGTTGACCCATTCAATCAGCGTGTGTGAATCGGTGTTTTCGTGGAGATACCACTTGGTGAAATCATGGTTTTTCTTTCTGGCCCGGCGCAGGGTTTCCAGGTGGGCCGGGTGGGGGCTGATGTCGATGTCTTTCATCGCCACCCTGTTCAGGCCGGTCGGGCCGGTGTCGGGGTGGCGGTAGATGAGTCTTTGGCGGATGTGCTCGTAGGGCGGCGACAGCAGAAAACGCTCTTGCAGCGATGCGTCCGCGCTGAGGGCGCCGGCGGCGATTTGCACCCGGTTTTGTTCCAGCAGCCGCACCGCCTCGGCGGCGGTCACCGTCGGCACGATTTCCAGGCGAACGCCGCGCTTCTCGGCGAACAGTTGCAGCAGGCTGTGGTCGAGACCGGTGGGCCGGCGGTCGAGCCAGTAGTAGGAGGCGGGGTTGACGCGCAGCGCGACTTTGAGGTGTTG
>RKSI01000123.1 GCA_007570905.1 Gammaproteobacteria bacterium | reverse complement strand
CCCAGGTGGAGACCAGGGAAAAAGATTCCGCCCAGGTGGAATGAAAATCCGCCTGTCGAACACCCTCGGCGGCGGCAAGGACGAGTTTGTTCCGCTGAGGGAAGACCGCGTCACGATGTATGTGTGCGGGCCGACGGTCTATAACTACATCCACATCGGCAACGCCCGCCCGATTGTCGTCTTTGACCTGCTTTACCGCCTGCTGAAGCGGTGTTACCGGATGGTGGTGTATGTCCGCAACATCACCGATGTGGACGACAAGATCATCGCCGCCGCCGCCGCCGAGCAGGTCGCCATCGGCGAACTGACACGCCGCTACACCGCCGCGTTTTACGACGACATCGCGCCGCTCGGCGTGCTGGCGCCCGACATCGAGCCGCGCGCGACCGGCTACATCCGCCCGATGATCAAGATGATTCAGCGACTGCTCGGCGGCGGCCACGCCTACCAGGCCGAAGGCCATGTCCTGTTTGATGTGCCTTCCATGCCGGACTACGGGCAACTCTCGCGGCGCGACCTCGCAGGCTTGCAGCCCGGCGCGCGCGTTGAAGTGGAGGCGTACAAGCGGCACCCGTCCGACTTTGTGCTGTGGAAGCCCGCCGCCGCCGGCGAGACCGGCTGGGAGAGTCCGTGGGGGCGCGGGCGCCCGGGCTGGCATCTGGAGTGCTCGGTGATGGCCGGCGTCCACCTCGGCGAGACCATAGACATTCACGGCGGCGGGCGCGACCTGGTGTTCCCGCACCACGAGAACGAGATCGCGCAAAGCACCTGCGCGCACGGCGGCAGGCCGTTTGCGCGCTACTGGGTGCACAACGGCTACATCACCGTGGACGGCGAGAAGATGTCCAAGTCGCTCGGCAATTTCCGGATGCTGCGCGATGTGCTGAAAAAACACCACGGCGAATGCGTGCGCCTTGCGCTGCTCGGCGTGCATTACAAGAAGCCGCTCGACTGGTCGGACGGCGTGCTGGAGCAGGCGCGGCGCGCGCTTGAAAAATGGTACCGCCTGCTGCTGGACGCGCGGCCCGGCGTCGCCGCCGACGCCGACCCGCAGGTGACAGAGGCGCTGTGCGACGACCTGAACACGCCGCAGGCGATTGCGCGGCTGCACGAGATAGCGCACGCCGCGTCCGCCGCGCCCGCCGCCGACCGCGCGCGCCATCTGGCGCTGCTGCGCGCGTCGGCGGCGGCGCTCGGGCTGCTCGGCCACGAGCCGCAGGCGTGGCTGCGCTGGCGCCCCGCCGCCGCCGCCGATGATGCCGCGCTTGGCGACGACGAGATTGAGGCGCTGATAGCCGAACGCAACCGCGCCCGCGACGGCCGCGACTACCCGGCGGCGGACCGCATACGCCGGCGCCTCGCGCAGGCCGGCGTCGTGCTGGAAGACGGCGCCGAAGGCACGCGCTGGCTAAGGCAGTGATGCTGCGCCTGCTGACCTTTCTGATCAAGGGTTTTCGCCTGCTGCTGACGCCGTTCACCGGCGCGCGTTGCCGTTTTCATCCGACCTGCTCGGATTATGCATTGCAGGCCGTCGCGCTGCACGGGCCGCTGAAAGGTGCATGGCTTGCGCTGCGCCGGCTGCTGCGCTGCCATCCGTTTTCGCCCGGCGGCGTTGACCCGGTGCCGCCGGGCGGCGTGCGCCGTGCTAAAATGAACGGCGTGACCAACACCGAACAACCCGGCGCAAAACCGCCCGGCGCCGAACCACAATTCGCGGCGCGCGACAGCGTCGAGCAGGTGGAGGAGGGCGACCGCCTCGCGCCGAAGTTTGACGACAACGGCCTGCTGCCCGTCGTCACCACCGACCACGCCAGCGGCGAGGTGCTGATGCACGGCTACATGAACCGCGAGGCGCTGGCGCGCACCATAGAGACCGGCGACGCGCACTACTGGAGCCGCAGCCGCAACTGCCTGTGGCGCAAGGGCGAGACCAGCGGCCTGGTGCAGAAAGTCCGCCAGATACTGATAGACGACGACCAGGACGCGGTGTGGCTGCGCGTTGATGTCGGCGGCGGCGCCAGTTGTCATGTCGGCTACCGCTCGTGCTTTTACCGCGAGGTTTTGACAGGCGGCGGCGCCGATGCGCGGCTGCGCTTCACGCAGACCGACAAGGTGTTTGACCCTGAAGTGGTTTATCGCGGCCAGCCCAACCCGACGCGGTTATAGCCGCGGCTTTGCCGGCGGCGCGTTGCGTTCGCGCAGACCGGCAAGGTGTTTGACTGGAAATTACCCGCCGCGTTTGCGGGCTTCGGCTTGCGGACTTCTGGCCGGCGGGCCGCCCTAAAAGCCCGCTTTTTTCATCCAGTGTTTCGCCAGTTCGGGGTTTTTCCCGACCAGCGCGCCTTCCTCGTAGAGCATCGCCAGCGTCGTCTGTGAACCGGCCAGGCCCTGTTCGGCGGCGCGGGTGAACCAGTGCACGGCCTGTTCGCCGTCCTGCCCGACGCAGTCGCCTTCCATGTACATAAAGCCCATGCCGTGCTGCGCCGGCGCGTGGCCGCGTTCGGCGGCGGCGCGCATCAGGCGCACGGCGTTGGCGGCGTGCACCGGCACGCCGAGGCCGTTCTGGTACATGATGGCGCAGCGGTACATCGCCTCAATCTCGCCGCTTTCGGCCAGCGGCGACAGCAGCCGCAGCGCGCGCGTGAACTGGCGCGCCTCAAACGCGGCGATGCCGCTGGCCATCGCCGTCGTGTCGGCGGCCACGCCGCCACTCATGCTATCGCCCGCCGCGCCGCCCGCGGTGTCGTTGTCCGCCGCCATCACGGGCCGCCGAGGTTGGCGCCTTCCTTTTTCGGCGGGATGACATTCTCGCGGGTGACGCCGAGCATCAATATCGCGGTGCCGGCGACATAGATGGACGAATAAGTGCCGACGACAACGCCGACCATCAGCGCGATGGTGAAGCCGCGAATGACCTCGCCGCCGAACACCAGCAGCGCCAGCAGCACCAGCATCGTCGTCAGCGAGGTCATCAGCGTCCTGCCGAGCGTGTGGTTGACGGACTTGTTGATGGTGACGACGGTGTCGCTTTTCAACTTGATGAAGTTCTCGCGGATGCGGTCGAAGACGACGATGGTGTCGTTCAGCGAATAGCCGATGACGGCGAGTATCGCCGCCAGCACCGCGAGGTCGAATTCGGCGCCGGTTACGGAGAAGAAGCCGATGGTGATCAGCACATCGTGGGCGAGCGCGATGATGGAACCCAGCGCGAAGCGGTGCTCAAAGCGGAACGCGACATAAATCAGGATGCCGAGCAGCGCGTAGAGCATCGCAAAGCCGCCGTCCTCGCGCAACTCCTCGCCGACCTGCGGGCCGACGAACTCCACGCGGCGCAGCGTCACGCCGTCTTCGTGCTCTTGCAGCGCGGCGAAAATGCGGTTGCTGAGTTCCGACTGCGAAACCCCGGCGTCGGGCGCCACCCGAATCAGCACATCGCGGGCGGTGCCGAAGTGCTGCATCTGCACATCGGCGAAGCCGGCGGCGTCGAGGTGGCCGCGCAGCGGCGCCAGTTCCACCGGCTGCGGGTAGCCCAGTTCAATGACGGTGCCGCCGGTGAAGTCCACGCCGAACGACAGCCCGCGCAGCGCCAGCGACACCACCGCGACGGCCATCAGCAGCGCCGACAGCGTCATCGCCGCGCGGCGGTGGCGCATGAAATCAAAGTCGGTGTTTTTCAGTATCTGCATTGTCCCGCGCCGCGCGCCGCCGCTTTCACCCGCGTCACTAAATGGCCAGGCTGGCGGTCTTGCGCCCGCCGTACACCAGGTTGACGACGGCGCGCGTGCCCATGATGGCGGTGAACATAGAGCACACAATGCCGATGGACAGCGTAACCGAGAAACCCTTGATCGGGCCGGTGCCGAAGACGAACAGCACCAGCGCCGCAATCAGCGTCGTGATGTTGGCGTCGGCGATGGTTGAGAGCGCGCGCCGGTAGCCGTTGTCTATGCTTGACTGCACGCTGGCGCCGGCGGCCAGTTCCTCGCGGATGCGCTCGAAGATAAGGACATTGGCGTCCACCGCCATGCCCACCGTCAGCACGATGCCGACGATGCCCGGCAGCGTCAGCGTCGCCCCCGGTATCAGCGACATCACCGCGACAATCAGCACCAGGTTGGCGGCCAGCGCGAGGTCGGCGATGAGGCCGAACAGGCGGTAATAGACGGCCATGAAGACGATGACCAGCAGAAAGCCCAGCACAATCGAGCGCATGCCCTTGTCGATGTTCTCCTGGCCGAGGCTCGGCCCGACGGTGCGCTCCTCGACTATCTCTATCGGCGCCGCCAATGCGCCGGCGCGCAGCAGCAGCGCCAGTTTGCGCGCCTCCTGCGTGGAGTCGAGGCCGGTAATCTGGAAGCGCTTGCCGAGTTGCTCCTGGATGCGGGCGACGCTGATGACCTCCTTGACGGTGCGCGTGCGCCGCTGCAATTCGCCGGCGGCGTCGCGGCGCGTCTCGGTCTTGTTCTCGATGAACACCACCGCCATCAGGCGCTTGACATTCTCGCCGGTGATGCGGCTGAAAATGCGCGCGCCCTTGCCGTCGAGCGTGATGTGCACCGCCGGCTGGCCGGTCTCGCCGTCAATGCCGGAGGCGGCGTCTATGATGTATTCGCCGGTGATCATCACATCGCGCTTCAGCAGCACCGGCTCGCCGCCGCGCTCGCGGAACAACTGCGTGCCCGGCGGCGCGCGCCCGCCGGCGGCGGCGCGCGCCGGGTCCGACTGCTCGGCGACCATGCGGAATTCCAGCGTCGCGGTGGCGCCCAGTATCTCCTTGGCCTTGGCGGTGTCCTGCACGCCCGGCAACTGCACCGCGATGCGGTTCTTGCCCTGCCGCGTGATGACCGGCTCGGCCACGCCCAGTTCGTTGACGCGCTTGCGCAGCGTCAGCACATTCTGCTGCACCGCGAAGTCCTGCACCGTGCGAATCTCGTTGCGCTCCAGCGCGAGGTCCAGCAGGTGGCGGCCGTCGCCGCCGCGCTCCTCGATGGAGAAGGCCAGCGGCATTTGCCGCTGCACCAGGTCCAGCGCCTTGTCGCGCTCGGCGGCGTCGTCAAACAGCACGCTCAGCGACAACTTGCCGGCGGACCCGGTCACGCCGCGGTAGCGCACGCGCTCCTCGCGCAGCAGGTTGCGAATCTCGTCGCGGTAGCGTTCCAGCGCCTTGCGCAGCGCCGCGTCGCTGTCCACCTCAAGCAGGAAATAAACGCCGCCCCGCAGGTCGAGGCCGAGGTTCATCGGCGTCGCGTTGAGGCCGCTGAGCCACGGCGGCGTCGCCGGCGCCAGGTTCAGCGCGGTGATGTAGCGGTAGCCGAGCGCGTCGCGGATGCGGTCGGCGGCGGTCAACTGGTCTTCGGGGCGGCGAAAGCGAATCAGCAACTGGCCGTCTCCGGTGTGCTCTATGGCCTTGTATTCAAGGCGTTCGCCGGCGCCGGCGTCATCGCCGCCGCCCAGCAGTTTGCGGATGCGCGCGACGGCGGCGCGCCCGACCTCGCCGTCGGTGTGCGACACCTGCACCGCCGGGTCTTCCGGGTAGATGTTCGGCAGCGCGTAGGTGGCCGCCGCCGCCAGCACCAGCGCAATCAGCAGGTACTTCCACAGGGGGTAGCGGTTCAGCATCGCGGGGTTGGCCGCCTACTTGCGAGTGTCTTTTTTCTTCGGCTCTTCGTCCGACATGCCCTTGGGCGGCTTGTCATCTGACATGCCCTTCGGCATGACTGAGCTGATGGCCTGCTTCTGCACCTTGACGACGACGCCGTTTTGCACCTCAAGGCGCACGAAACTTTCGTCCACCTGCGAGATTTTGCCGAACAGGCCGCCCGATGTGACGACCTCGTCGCCGCACGACAGCGACGCCAGCAGTTGCTTGTGGTCGCGGTTGCGCTTGTTTTGCGGGCGAATGATCATGAAGTACATAATCAGGAAGAAAATCCCGACCATGACCAGCAGTTCCATGCCGCCACCGCCGGAGAAGGTGGCCATGGCGATTGGCCGCCCGTTGAACAGGGATCGGAAGTCGTCGTCGGTCACCGAGAGCCAGGCAATGGCATTGGTGAGCGACGGCGGAATCGAGCCGTTGTATTCCGGGGCGCAGATCACCCAGCGTGGGGTTGCGTGCAGCTGGTCGTGCAGGGCGACAAGGTCAGGGCCCGCCCCTGCTGCTTGGACCCGTGGCGTGAACAGGGGCAGGTCGAGCTGAGTGAGATCGATCAGTTCGGCGCTGGCGTTCTGAGCTGCGGCGGCCTGCACGAAGCGTTCCGCCAGCTTGCGGTTCTCGCCATTGCTCGCCGTCAGAACGATGAGATCAGAGGGCATGGAGACGAAGGCTCTTGATGGGATCGTGCAAGGGCATCAGGCCGTTTTCAATTCGGCTTCGCGGTAAGGAACAAAGCTGGCTTTGCGGGAGCCGCAGATCGGGCAGTGCCAATCGTCGGGAATCGCCTCGAACGGGGTGCCTGGGGCGATGCCGGAATCAGGATCCCCTTCGGCGGGGTCGTAGATCATCGAGCACACCTTGCAGATCCACTTGCCCGGGATCGGTTGATCGGCCTGGCCTGCGGTGCCCTTGCCTTGCAGGGCCTCGAGGGCAACGCCATAGGTTTCGGCGTGATGCTGCTCGATCGGGGTCAGCAGGCCGAAGTTCTTGGCGGCGGTGCGGAACAGGCCCGCATGCTCCTTGGATTCGCTGCTTTGCTCGGCGAATTCCGCTGCGGCTCCGCTGTCCCGGTCCTGCCGGGCCTGGGCGGCGAACTCCGGATACATCGTTGTGTACTCGTAGGTTTCGCCTTCAATCGCCAGCTCCAGGCAGCGGCTCAGGATGGCCTGCTTCTGCTCGTCGCTGAGCTGCTCGGGATCGTTCACCACCAATTCAGGGTGCAGCAGGCGGAAGTGGGCGAAGGCGTGTTCCGTTTCCTGCGCTGCGGTGTCTCGAAACAATTTGGCCAGGTCCTTGTGGCCAAGCTGTTTGGCCACCTCTGAAAAGAACAGGTATTTGCGGTTGGCCATGCTCTCGCCACCGAAAGCGGCCTCGAGATTGGCGTGGGTGGAAGGCTTGGAA
>RKSI01000110.1 GCA_007570905.1 Gammaproteobacteria bacterium | reverse complement strand
ACGATGAACGAGAACATCGTCACGGTGGAAAACACGCCGAAGGTGCTGTTCAGCGTGGCCTGCGCGGCGCGCCATTGCAGCGCCTTGTATTCCGACGCCTTCTGCGTGGCGTAACTCTTGCCCCAGTGGGCGAAGCCGAAGTTCTCGCGGCCCGCGACCCGCACCTTGGCCAGCCCGCTCAGCAACTGGAACACCAGCCCGTCTATCAGGCCCTGCTGCTTGATGATCTTGCGCTGGTACGGCAACTGCATGCGTATCATGAACGCCGTCAGCGCCGCCATCACCGCCACGACCAGGATGCCGACGATGGTCAGGCGCCAACTGTAATAGGCCATCAGGCCGAAGTTCATCACGCCGCCGATGATGGCGGTGAACGACGAAATCACGGTGCCGGTGAGGGCCTCGCGGATGCCGTCCACGCCGAGGGCGCGGTTGGCGAGGTCGCCGGCGCTGAAGCGGCGGAAGAAGTTCACCGGCAGGTGCATCAGCCGCCCCCACATTCCCGACTGCACCGATAGCGACATTCGCAGCGTAACCCGCATGGTTGCGATGAAACTGACCGCCGCGAAAATCAAACTGCCGATCATCGCCACAAACAGCGCCGCCAGCGTGCTGTAAATCATCACATGGTCGCGGTTGGGAATGTAGTCGCTCAGAATGTAACTGGTCACAATCGGCGTCAGAATGCCGAGCAGCCCGGCCAGCACCGCCAGCAGCGCGACAATCACGATGTCGGTAATCAGGTCGTGCTGCAGGCTGAACTTGAAAATGTCCTTCAGCCCCTTGATTTCCCCGGTCATCGGCGCGTAGGCCATGTAGGCGCTCGGATACATGTCGGCGAGCATCTCCGGCTCAAACGGGTAATCCTCTTTCCTGACCGGGTCGTACACGTGGTAGCCCTTGCCCCGCTGCGGCAGCAGCGCCACCGCGCGGTCGTCCTCGCGCATCACCGCGACCATGGCGCCGGAGTCGCGCGCATGCCATTCGGAATCCGCCAGTTTCAACTTGCGGTAGAGAAAGCCGGCGCGCCGCAGCACATCCGACAGCGACAAATCGTCAATGCCGGACTTCAGCGCCTCGTCCGGAATCGTGTGGCCGGTCTTGTCGGCCAGCGCCTCGCAGATGCTCGCAAGCGGGTGGCTGCTGCCGCCGCTGACCACGACCTTGCCGGCGGGGCGGCGCTGGAAGAAACTGCTGAGCCGGCGCAGCGACTGGTCGAGGGATTCTTCGCCGCCCTTGCGCGACGCGCTGAAACTCTCGCCGATTTTCTCCGCCTGGTTGGTCAGCAGCAAGACCTGCGCTTTCAGGAAATAGCGGTTGTATTCAAGCAGGTGGTCCCACAGGCGGTTTTGTATCAGCGCCGTCGGCGTGTGGTGCGCGTTGAGGGTGCAGCCGCCCTCGGCGACCTCCAGGAACGACCACTCGGTAATCGGGAAAAAGCCGCTCTCGGGGGCGACTTCCAGCGACTCCTCGCCGTGATAGAGCAACTTGCCCTGTTCAATCTCCATCCACAGCACATCCAGGTGGTGGACGCCGACCCACTCGCCGGGCACGAATTGCTGGCCCGGGTCGGCCTCCAGCAGTCTGGTGTTGGAGCGCACCTTGAAGGCGCGCCCGCAGGCGTGCTCCAGGTTGCTGACCCAGCCGTCAAGCCACACCACCATCGCCAGGTCAAAGTCCTGCTCCTTCATTTTCTCGAGCGAGCCTTTGTAAAGGTGCGTGTCCATCGTCGCCGCCGCGAACAGCGCGAGGCTGTGGTCGCCGGTGTCGCCGATGGAAACCGGCGGCGCGCCGAACATCACATCGTTGGTCGTCAGCGTGGCGATGTGGTGGCGCTGGCTGACCGGCTCGCCGTTCAGCAGTTCAACGACAAACAACTCCACCTGGCCGCTTTCTATCACCCAGAAAGCGTCCGGATCGGTCAGCAGCATCGGGTGATGCCCGCCGACCATGACCGGCTCGCCGTCCAGTTGCTTTATAAAGTCAAGATCGACTATGTTTTCCTGATTGTTTTCCCGGTCGCTCATATGGAACTCACCAATTGATGATAGCGGCTGCCCTCGCGCGCGATGAGGTCGTCGTGGATGCCGCGCTCAATAATGCTGCCGTTTTCAAGGACGATGATTTCGTCGGCGTCGCGCACGGTGCTCAGGCGGTGCGCGACGATGATGCAGGTGCAGCCGCGCCGCCGGATGTGCTCGTCAATGCGCTGCTCGGTGACCGGGTCAAGGGCCGCGGTGGCCTCGTCAAAGACGACGATGGACGGGTTGGTGGCCAGTGCGCGCGCGATTTCGAGGCGCTGGCGCTGGCCGCCGCTGAAATTCCTGCCGTTCTCGTCCACCGGCATGTCGTAGTGGCTGGAACGCTTCGCCACCTCGTCAAAGATGTCGGCGTCGCGCAGCGCCCCGGTGATGTTGTATTCCTTCATTGAATAGTCCCACAGCGCCAGATTGTCGCGCAGCGTGCCCTCAAACAGCACGATTTCCTGGTCCACAAAGGCGATGGATTTCGCCAGCACCGCCGGGTCGAACGAATCCACCGGCACGCCGTCGTAGAGCACCTCGCCCGACCACGGCTTCAGCAGGCTGATAATCAACTTCGCCAGCGTGGACTTGCCGCTGCCGGAACCGCCGACCAGCGCGATACGGTTGCCCGGGCGTATCACCAGGTTCAGGTTCTCAAGCAGCGGGTCTTCTTTCTTGCTGTAACCGAAAGTCAGGTTGCGAACCTCGATGTGCCCCGACAACTGCCCCGACATCTGCCCGGCCTTGTGGAACTTTCCGGTGTAGTCCACATCGCCCCAGCTTTCCTGCTCATAGCGCTTGTCGCGCTCGTAGCGCATCACATCGTTGATCTGCGTAATCGCCACCCGCGCCGCCTGCAAACTCTGGCTGGCCGCGAGCAGCCCGTTGAAAGGCCCGCTGAAACCGCCCGACAGCATGTTGAACGCGATGACGCTGCCGACGGTCAAGTCGCCCTCGGTGATGCGCCAACTGCCGAGGCCGAGTATGAAGATGGTCGTCAGCCCGCCGGTCAGCGTCGGAAACATGTTCAGGACATTGGTCCAGATGCTGAAACGCTGCTGCGCCACCAGCATATTGCCGTGGTAGCCCGCCCACTTCGAGAAAAATTCCCCCTCAAGGCCGTTGGACTTGAGCGTCTCGATGATGCTGATGCCGCTGATGGAAACGCCGGCCAGTTTGCGGCCTTCCTTCTCGGTTCGCTGCAAACTGTCGTCGCGCACCTTGGTCAGCAGCAGCAGCATGCCCATGTTAAGCAGGTTCAGCGCGATGACGGCCAGCGTCATCCACACATCGTAGAAGAACATCACCCCGGCGTAGAAGATGACCATCACCAGTTGCACCGCGTTGGTGGCGAGTTGGCCGCTCACCAGCGCCGCCATCTGGTTGCAGGCGCCGACGCGCGCGTTGATGTCGCCGATGTAGCGCTGCGCGTAGAAGTCCGTCGGCAGCCGCAGCAGGTGCCAGAAAAAGCGCGACGACAGCGTGATGGACAGTTTTAGCTGAAAGCGGTTCAGGGTTTTCTGCTGCATCCAGGTCAGTATCGCGGTGAAGACGGTGGTCACCACCATGCCGATAATCAGCAGCCGCATCCAGGCCGTGTTCTGCGCCAGCAGCACATCGTCTATGAAAATCTTGCTGTACACCGGGCTGATGATGCCGGGCACCACCAGCAGCAGCGACACCAGAAACACAAACAGCATGGACTTGATGTTGCCCTGCATGTAGGCCAGCAGTTCCTTCAGCAGGCTGGGGCGCTGCGCCTTCTGCTTCTGGAATTCCGCGCCGGGCGACATCGCCAGCGCGACGCCGGTGAACGACTTGTTGAACTCCTCGGCGGTGACGGTGCGCGGCCCGCTGGCGGGGTCGTTCAGGTAGTACTTGTCTTTTTTGATGCCGCTGAGAACGACGAAGTGGTTGAATTCCCAGAACAGGATCATCGGGAACGGCAGTTCCAGCAGTTTCTCGACCTGGCAGCGGTAGCCGCGCCCGGTCATGCCGTATTCGCGCGCCGCGCGAATGATGTTAAGCGCCTTGGAGCCGTCGCGCGAGACGCCGCAGTCGCTGCGCATTTTCTCCAGCGGCACCCAGCAGCCGTAATGCGCCAGCACCATCGCCAGCGCCGCCGCGCCGCACTCGGTGGCCTCCATCTGCAGGATGGTCGGGACTTTCTTGCGCCCGCCTTCGGCGGTCATGTTGGCCGTCAGTTCGGCGCCGGTGTCCTCCCTTTTCTGCTTGAGGGTCTTGCGCGCGGCCTGGTCCTGGTCGGGTTGGGTTTCCCCTTCGCCGGCTTGCGGTTGGGTTTCCGCCTCGCCGGCTTGCGGCTGGTTTTCCCCTTCGCCGGCTTGCGGCGGGGTTTCCGCCCGGTTTTCCGGTTCCTTGTCGTCCATTGTCCCGTCTTGTTGCGGCCCGCAGTGCGCCGATTAATTCTCTATGCCGAAGAATTCCTTTGTCAGCGGCACCACCATTGAGATGGGCTTGACCTTGTCGTGCACGATTTTCGCGCTGCAAAATGTGCCGCTGGCGACGATTTTCTTTTCGCGGCCTTTCTTGGAAGTCCATGCATAGCCGTTGGCGCTGGTCTCGTCGCGCTCCAGCGCGATGCGCACCTCGTAGGGCGCGCCGGCCTGTATCAGCGACCTTGCCAGCGCCGCGTTCTGCAACTGCACCATGATGCCCTGCTCGCTGACCGGAAACTCCGACACCTGCCGCACTTCGCCGAGCATGCGGCTGCCCGACGCATCGTCGTCGGTGCCGACGCTGACAAGCACTTCCTGGCCGATCTTGACCTTGCCGCTGTGCTGCGGCGGAATATAGCCGATCATCTCCAGCGTCTCGCCCAGCGTCTCGATGCTCGCCACCGACAGGCCCGGGCGCAGCGACGAGCCGGGGTTGGCCTTGAGTTCAATGATGCGCCCCTTGATGGGCGCCTTCACCGCGGTGGAATCGGCCAGCCGCACTTCCAGTTCGGTGATGCGGTCTTCGGCCTTGATGACGGCCTCTTTGGCCCGCGTCATTCGCGTCCTGGCCTGGTGCTGGCGGTCGAGTTCCTGCTTTTCGCGCTGCTCCAACTGGTCGTTGAGGCGCGACAGGTTCGCCACCGCCTGGTCGTAGGACTGCTGCTGGGCGCGCAGCCCGGCGCGCGTTCCCGACTGGCTTTCCAGCAGTTTGCGGTAGTCCTCGAGTTGGTTGCGCGATGTCTGCACCACTTTCTGCGCCAGGCCGATTTGCTCGCGCAGCCGCCCCGCCTGCTTGCTGTAGAAGTCCCTGCTGATTTTGTCCTGGTCCAGCAACTGCTGTTCGGTTTCGGCAAACTCGCCGCGGCGCCGCGACAGCGCCTCTTCGGCGATGTCGAGTTGCTGCTGCACCTCGCTTTGCAGGATGTCGCCGATAATCTGCCCCTTCTCCACGACATCGCCGAGGCCGACCTTGAGGTCGCCGAGCACGCCGCCGCTGACCGACATCGCGTCAAAAATCCTGCCTTCGCTGTTAATCAGCAGCCCGGTCGCCGGCACGCGCTTGGTCAGTTCGCCAATCACGCTCCAGATGCCGAGAGATGTGAACATCACCAGAAAGGCGACGCCTATCAGCCAGTCCAGCGGGCGCAGTATCGGCACCGTGCGGTCCAGTTGCTCCGGCGATGTCAGATGATCAAGCGCCTCTTTTCTGAAAGAAATTCCGGCCATTATTCCACTCCTCCATAGACGCCGCGATGACGCCACAACTGGTACGGGGTCGGCGCCAGCATTTCCACGCCGAAACCCTTGCGCTGCGGCATGCGCTCGGGCAGTCCCAATGACGGCGCCGTCAACGCGCCGATGTGGCGGCGCAACTGGTAACCGGCCAGCAGCCAGTCGCGCGACGCCTGCTCCAGCGTCACCTGGTTGTTGACAAGGTCTCGCGCCGCGTCCAGTTCGTCCACGACGAGGCGCTGTCCGACCTCAACTTCAAGGCGCACCGTGTCCAGCGCGACTTCGGCGGCGCGCACCGCTTCTTCCAGCGCGTCCTTGCGAACCTTCGCCGCCTGGTAATCCTCCCACGCGCGCGTCGCCGATTCACGCGCCGCCCGCACCTCGTCGAGGTATTCGCCGCGGCTTTGCTCAACCTGATGCCGCGCCTGGCGCACCGCGGCGCCAGCCGCGCCACCCTGATAAAGCGGCACACTCAGTTGGATAACATGACTCCACTGTGTGGTATCGCCAATCACATCCTCGCGGCTGTGGTTCTCGCTAATCTGGCTTTGCAGGTCAAGCGAAGGGCCGGCATTCGTCGCCAGCGTGCGGCGCGCCTGCGCGTGTGCCGCCATCCACGCGGCGCGGGCGGTGTGCACACCCGGGTTGTTCGTTTGCGCGGCGTTGACGGCCTGTTCCAGATTATCCGGAACATCGGCGGCGGCTTCAATCTCGGCCAGCGCCGGCCCCGGCATCCGCCCGACCACGCGCAGGAAAGTCGCCTCGGCCTGCGCCGCCGCCGCCCGCGCCAGCGCCAAATCGGAGCGCGCCACCGCGACGCGCGCCCGCACCTGCTCCAGGTCGGCCAGCGTCTTGTCCTGAATGTCAAATTGATCCTGGGTCACGCGCTGGCGTTCGCGCAGCGCCTCCAGATTGCTCTCGCGGTAGCCGATGGTGCGGCGCGCGAGGCGCACCTCCAGATAGGACTGAATCGCCTGCAACAGGATTTGCTGTTCAACATTGCGGTAAAGCCCTTCCTGGCGGTCCACCAGATGGTGGGCGCTGCGGTATTGCGCGAGGTCGGCGCCCGAACGGAACAGGTTCAATCTTGCGGTTGCAACTCTCCGAATATAGGAGGGGTTTGTTTGGGCGCCCGGAGTCCCCTCAATCTTGCCGTCGCCGATGGATGTGACAGTCACTACATTGAACCCCGCCACCTCGCATTGAGACCGACCACCGGGGACGGTAGGCACAACAGAGAGAGTTGGATTTCTATCGCATACCTCGCCCGTTCTGACTATGTCATACTCTCTCTCATAACTGGTGCGCCCAAGTTCCGCGGTAGCGGAAACACTCGGCAAAAAAGCCGCCAGCGCCGACGGCACCCGTTCGTGCTCGGCCAGCAGGTTGTTGCGCGCCGCCTGCAATCGCGGGTGGTTCTCGTGGACATGTTCCAGCACCGAGGTCAGCGATTCGGCGGCATGGACGGGGGCCGCCGCGGCGAGCGACAGCAAAACCCCTCCGATGCACCAGATGGAAGCCGACAGGCGGCGGTTGAAATTCGGCATAAATTGCATTCCCGACGGTAAGCGGGCGTATTGTGCCACAGAAAAGCAAAAAAACAATGCAACCGGGAAAACTGGTAAAATACCGCCTCATGAGCACATACAGGTTGCTGTAACACCATGTTTCCACAAGAAAAACCCCGTTCCCGGCGGGCGGGCGCGCAGGCGCTGCCGCTGCTGCTGGCGGCGCTGCTTGCGCCGCAGGCGCAGGCGCAAACCCCGGTGCAGAGTTTCTACGAGCGCGGCGACAGCATCGTCAACATCGGCGTCATCGCAATCCGCAACAAGGAAAACGCGATGAAAAGATGGCGCGCAACCGCGAAGTTTCTGAGCGACAACATCCCGGACCGCGAATTCCGCATCGTGCCCTCCACCTGGGAAGAGATGGACCGCCACATCCAGCAAAGACACATTGAATTCATCCTGACCAACCCGGCGGGCTATGTCGTGCTGGAGGTGGACCACGGCGGACAGCCGCTGGCGACGCTGATGGACGCCAAGGCCGGCAACTACCTGAAATACTTCGGCTCGGTGATACTGCGCCGCTCCGACCGCGACGACATCCGCAGGCTGCAAGACCTGAAAGGCAAGCGTTTCGCCGCCGTCAACAAATCGGCGTGGGGCGGCTGGTACCTCGCCTTCAACCAGTTGCTCGAGCACGACATCACGCCCGAAGACGACTTCTCCGAACTCACCTTCGTGCACTCGCACGACAAGGTGGTGCTGAGCGTGCGCGACGGCGAGGCCGACGCCGGCACGGTGCGCACCGGCATCCTCGAGCGCATGAGCGAGGAAGGGAAAATCGACCTCGCCGACTTCACGCTGCTGACCCCGGCGCAGCACAAAGACTTCCCCTACCTCGTCAGCACCGGCCTCTACCCGGACTGGCCCTTCGCGTCGCTGACGCACGTGCCGGAGGCGCTGAAGCGCGAGGTGCTGGAAGTGCTGCTGCGGATTCCGCCCGGCAGCGACGCCGCCCGCACCGGGCGCTATTACGGCTGGACCGTGCCCGGCAACTACCAGCCGGTGCACAATGTGCTGCAGCGGCTGCAAGTGCCGCCGTACACCGGCTTCGGCGAAATCAGCCTCGAGGATGTCGCCGCCCAGTACTGGAAGGAACTGCTGCTGATAGTGTTTTTCATCATCCTGCTGTCGTTCGCGGCGTTCTACTTCCAGCGCCTCAACCGCAAACTGCTCGACACCCAGGCCAGCCTTGAGACGGCGTCGCAGGAAGTGCGCCTGCGCAACTCGGAACTGGAAAAAACGCTGCAAGACCTGAAAGTCGCGCAGGACCAGATTGTCGCCAGCGAGAAACTCGCGTCGCTCGGCACCGTCGCCGCCGGCATCGCCCACGAAATCAAGAACCCGCTCAATCTCATCAAGAACTTCGCCGAACTCACCAACGACCTGTGCGCCGAACTGAACGAAACCATGGGGACGCTGAAGGAATCGCTGGACGAGAAAACGCGCGGCAATGTCGAGGACATCCTCGCCGACATGAGCGGCAACAACGAAAAAATCTGCCACCACAGCCGCCGCGCCGACAGCATCGTGCACAACATGCTGGCGCACTCGCGCGGCGGCTCGCACGACTTCGGCAGCAGCGAAATCAACAAACTGGTGGAAGAGGCGATGAATCTGTCATACCACAGCATGCGCTCGACCGACACCGAGTTCAACGCCAAGACCGGGTGCGACCTTGATGAAAGCGTCACCACGATGTATGTGGTGCCGCAGGACTTGCAGCGCGTCATCCTCAACCTGGTGAACAACGCCTTCCAGGCGACCCACGAACTGAAGCAGAAAGACCCCGATTACGCGCCCGAGGTGCTGGTGACGACCAAAGCGAAGGACGGCGGCGTAGAGATCCGGGTGCGCGACAACGGCCCCGGCATCCCGAAGGAAAACCTGGAGCAGTTGTTCACGCCGTTTTTCACCACCAAGCCGACCGGCTCCGGCACGGGTCTTGGATTGTCCATCAGTTATGATATTGTTACCAAGATGCACAATGGGCGGCTGACAGTTGAATCAACACCCGGCGAATACACCGAATTTTGCGTCTTTATACCCGGCGACCTCGAGGCCAAGGCGCGGGAACAACAACTTGCAGCCGCAAGGGGGGAATAAAAATGGCTTACTCAATGCTGTATGTGGACGATGAACGCGACCTGGAGGACATCGTAAGGCAGCGCCTCGGCAGGCGCATTCGCAAGGGCGAGATTGACTTCCACTTCGCCGGCAACGGCGTCGAGGCGCTCAAGGAACTGGCCGCGCACCCCGAAATCACCGTGGTGTTTTCCGACATCAACATGCCGGAGATGGACGGCCTGACGCTGCTCAAGAAAATCCTTGAACTCGGCCTGCCCATCCGCACCGTCATCGTCTCGGCCTACGGCGACATGGAAAACCTGCGCCACGCGATGAATGTCGGCGCCTACGACTTCATCGTCAAGCCGATAGACTTCCGCGACCTCGAGGCGACGCTCGACAAGGCCATAGAGGAGATAAAAAAAGAGGAGCAGGCGCGCGAGACCAAGGCGACGCTGACCCATCTTCGCAACGAGATGGACTACGCCGGGCAGTTGCAGCGGCGCATCCTGCCGACCAGTTTCCCCGAAAGCGACCGCTACAAACTGTTCGCCAAGACGCTGGCGGCGCAGGAGGTGGGCGGCGATTTCTACGACTTCTTCAATCTTGACGGCGACACCATCGGCTTCGCCATCGCCGACATCTCCGGCAAGGGCATGCCGGCGGCGATTTTCATGGCGGTGTGCCGCACGATACTCTTCGTCTCCGCCGCCTCGCTCAAGGACCACCACCCGACGGTGACCGTCAAGCGAACCAACGACCTGCTCAGCGAGAAAAACCCCGAGATGTTCTTCGCCACCGCGTTTTACGCCACGCTCAACCTGAAAACCGGGCTGCTGCGCTACTGCAACGCCGGCCACCTGCCGCCGCTGCTGGTCGGCGCCGACGGCGGCATCAGCGAACTGCCGTGCTCGCGCGGCGTGCCGCTGGGGGTGGAAAGCGGTTTCGCGTACGACGAGGGCGAATACACGATGCAGCCCGGCGAGATGCTGTATCTGTTCACCGACGGCGTCAGCGAGGCGCACAACGCCGACAGCGAACTGTATTCGGAAGAGCGCCTGAAAAAACTGCTGGAAAAGGACGGCGCCTCGGCCGACCCGGTGAAAATCGTTGACGCGGTGTGGAACTCGGTGGAAGAATTCCGCGGCGAGACCAAGCGCTACGACGACATCACGCAACTGGCGGTGCAATACACCGGCGCGAAATAATGGCCGCCGGCGCGCGGCGCAATCAGCCGAACTTGCAGCGCAGCGTGACGCAGTTGCGCCCGTCGTCCTCGCGGTAACTTACCTCGTCCATCAACTCCAGCACCAGGTGGATGCCGAGGCCGCCGATGGGCCGGTCTTGCAGTTCCTTGTCAACGGAGTCGGGCGTCAAGCGTTCAAGCGGATTGAACAAATTGCCGTTGTCGAGGATGACCAAATCAATCCATTCCTCGTCGGAGCGCCCGGTGATGGCCACCTCGACGGCGCGGCCGTCGCCGCCGCCGTGCTGAAAGGTGTTGAGCACCAGTTCCTCGACCGCAATCTCCAGTTTGGAAATCACGCCCTGCGGAACCTTGCGCTGCTGGAGTGTGCCGGACACCTTCTCAAGCAGCACGGTCAGCCCGCTGCCGCCGTCCTGCGCCGTGAAATGGAATATCTGCTCCATGAACTTGCCCCGAATACCGGAGGCATTATACAAAACATTCGGCAACCGCGCCCGCAGGCGCAATCCGCCGCCCGGCGCGGGTTTGATGGACTTTCAGCCGCCAACGCCATATAATGCGGAAAACGCCCGAAAACCCCTACTACGGTGAAAAAATCATGAAAATAGAGACCATCGCAATCCACGGCGGCTACCAGTCCGAGCCGACCACGCGCGCGGCGGTGACGCCCATTTATCAGACCACCTCCTACACCTTCGAGGACACGCAGCACGGCGCCGACCTGTTCGACCTCAAGGTTGAAGGCAACATCTACACCCGCATCATGAACCCGACAACCGCGGTGCTGGAAAAGCGCGTCGCCGAAATGGAAGGCGGCATCGGCGCGCTGGCGCTGTCGTCGGGCATGGCGGCCATCACCTACGCGGTGCTGACCATCGCCGAGAACGGCGACAACATCGTTTCCACCAGCAGACTTTACGGCGGCACCTACAACCTGTTCGCCCACACGCTGCCGCGGCTCGGCATCGGCGTGCGTTTTGCCGACGACGATGACATCGCCCCGTATATGGACGAAAACACCAAGGCCGTGTTCTGCGAGTCGCTCGGCAACCCGGCGGGCAACATCACCGACCTGCAAGCCATGGCCGACACCTGCCACCGGCGCGGCGTGCCGCTGATAGTCGATAACACCGTGCCGACGCCGTGCCTGTGCCGCCCGTTTGAGCACGGCGCCGACATCGTCGTGCATTCGCTGACCAAATACATGGGCGGGCACGGCAGCAGCATCGGCGGCATCATCGTCGACTCCGGGCGCTTCGCGTGGCGCGAGCACGCCGACCGCTACCCGATGCTGAACCAGCCCGACGCCTCCTACCACGGCGTCGTCTATACCGAGGCATTGGGCGAGGCCGCCTACATCGGGCGCGCGCGCGTCGTGCCGCTGCGCAACATGGGTTCGGCGCTGTCGCCGTTCAACAGCTTTCTGGTGCTGCAGGGCATTGAAAGTCTGCCGCTGCGAATTGAGCGCCATTCCGACAACGCGCTGGCGGTGGCGCGCCACCTGAAGTCGCACCCGCAGGTCACCTGGGTCAACTACGCCGGGCTGGAAGACCACCCCGACCACGCGCTGGTCAAGCGCTGCCTCAGCGGCAGGGCCTCGGGCATCCTGAGTTTCGGCATATCCGGCGGCAAGCAGGCGTGCGCGCGCTTCATCGACGCATTGCAGTTGATTCTGCGCCTTGTCAACATCGGCGACGCAAGGTCGCTGGCGTGCCACCCGGCCAGCACCACCCACCGGCAACTGGCGGCGGACGAACTGAAGGCCGCCGGCGTCACCGAAGACCTGGTGCGGCTGTCCATCGGCATCGAGCACATAGACGACCTGATCGCCGACATCGACCAGGCCCTCGCCAAGACCGTCGCCAAAGCCGCCTGAGGGCAGCACTGAGGCGCGCCGATAGCGGCGCGCCTCATACCGCGTGCCGGCGCGGTGCCGGCGGGCCTCAACTTATCGGCATCAGCGACGCCAGTCGTGTTGCGCGGCCTTCTATCTTGTGTTGATAGACCGTCATATAGAACAGCACCGCGCGCACATACAGGCGGGTCTCGTCAAACGGTATCGTATCCACCCACACATCGGGCGCCTGCACCGGCGCCGTCGCAAGCCATCTGCGGGCGCGCGTGTAGCCGGCGTTGTATGACGCCAGCGCCGGCGCCAGGCGCCCGCCGTTCAGTTTGTGCAGGTGTTTCAAATAGGCCGCGCCGAGCCGGATGTTCAGCGCCGGTTCCAGCAGGCGCTTGTGCGACGGCCTTCGCAGGCGCAGTTTGCGGGCGACGATGCGCGCGGTTCGCGGCATCAACTGCATCAGGCCGAGCGCGCCGACCGGCGATTTCACCTGCGGCAAAAACGCGCTCTCGCGGCGCATGATTCCATACAGCCAGTGTTCGGGAACGCCGGCGCGCCGCGCCTCGGCGCCGACCAGTTCGCGCCACGGCATCGGAAAGCGCAGCATCAGTTCGCCGGTGAAATCATCGTGCGCCAGCGCCTGCACGGCGCCGGCGTCCCACCCCCAGTCGCGGCACAGCAGCGCGAGTTTCATCCGCGACGGCGCATCAAGCCCGTCCAGCAGGTAATTCAACTCGCGGCGCGCGTCAAAAGGCCGGCGCAGCCGGTAAAACTCGTAAGCGCGGCGCACCGCCGGCAGGCGCTTAATCTCCGCCAGTTCGCCCGCCGAAAAAGCCGGCGGCGGGCTGTCAAAGCGGTAGGCCGCGCCAATCCGGTCGGCGGCGAGATAGCCGTAATAGTTCCGCAAACGCGACAGCGCGCGCCAGATGGCGGCGGCCTCCTCGCGCCGCCCAAGCCCGTGCAGCGCGCGCGCGCGCCAGTAACGCCACTTCGGGTTGTCCTTTTGCGCGCCGTCCAGCAGCGCCAGCGCGTGCAGCACATAATGCCAGTTGCCGATGCGCAACGCCGAGCGTATCGTCCAGAAACGCGATTCGTCGGTGTGAACCGGCGGCGGCAGCCGCGACAGGTGGTCGTAGGCGATTTGCGACTCCAGACGCCACGCCGCATACAGGCCGAAACTGCGCTCCTCGCGGTGCAGCCAGTCCGGATAATCGGCAAAACGGCGGCGTATGGCCGGCCACAGCGCGGCGATGCGCGCCAGGTTGTCGCGCTCGTCGCGCTGCGCGCGCAGCAGGCTGTATGACAGAATGTCGCGCATGTAGGGCGATTCAACCGGCTGGCGCCGGATTTCCTTCAGCGTGCGCAGCGGCCTGCGGCGCGCCTTCTTCAGGCGCGGATACCATTTGCGCGCATCGGCGCCGAGGCCGCGCGCCAGATGGTCGGCGAGGCGCATCTTTCTCTTTTGCACGACCAGCAGTATCCGCCGCCATACCAGCATGTCGTCCACGACGCCCTGGCGCCGCGCC
Source organism: Gammaproteobacteria bacterium (assembly GCA_007570905.1). Lineage (GTDB taxonomy): Bacteria > Pseudomonadota > Gammaproteobacteria > Poriferisulfidales > Oxydemutatoraceae > Oxydemutator. The sequence goes on along the minus strand of RKSI01000110.1, from coordinate 148 downwards.
CACCGAAACACCTCGTCGCACTGCGGCGGCTGCGAGAAGGCCACCAGCCACAGTTCGCGCGCGGCGGCGGCGGCCTCGTCGAGGCGCTTTGTCCGCAGCAGCGCCTTCGCATACCAGCACGGCATCGCCTTGTCGGTGATGTACGGGC
>RKSI01000026.1 GCA_007570905.1 Gammaproteobacteria bacterium | reverse complement strand
CGCAGCCCCGCGCCCGGCCTTGCCGCGCCGCACGCGGCCACCGGCAAAATGCCCGCCACCGGTTCAGAAACTTGTGTCAGTATTGCATTTCCCGGACAAGGCTGAAAAGATAGCACCTCAAACATCACTCAACAGGAGGACAAACAGATGGAAACACAACAAACAGCCCCGCAGGGGGCGGCCACAGGATCGGCGGGCAAGAAGACCAAAGCGCCGCCGATGGTCAATGAAATCGCCGCGGTCGGCATCGGCAAATTCCTGACCGATGCGTCCAACAGCGCCGAGGACAAGGCCAAGGTGAAGGAGGTTCTGAACTCGTTCGAGAAGTTCAGCATCGTCTATGAGCAGAACACGGCGGATGTCGTCCATATTGCCGTGCCGGACTTTGCAGGGCTTGACGCAAGCATGGCCCAGGCGCTGAAGGATGCGGATCTGGAACAGGTCTCCGGCGGCGAACTCGGCATTTCACTGTTCTTCGGTTCAATCGGTGTCGGTCTTGCATCCGTTCTTGGCCTCAACGCCGTGGCGGCCGCGGGCGCCGGGAGCGTCATCGCCGGTGTGCTCGGTGCGTCGGTCGTTATCGGCTCTTTTGGCCTGGCTGCCGGCCTTGCCGTCGCAGGCGCCGGTCTCGGTGTCGGCATCGCCGCCGCAGTGGGCGCCTTTGACGGCAACCAGGCTGTCAATGTCGGCCATAACAGTTAAGGCCGGCGCACTTCAACAGGCGCTCTGACCAAGGAGGATCCAACAATGGAAACACAACAAGCAACTTCCGCGAGACCGGTCGCGGCATCGACAGGCAAGAAGCCCAAGCCGCCGCCGATGATTAATGAAATGGCGGCGGTCGGCATCGGCAAATTCCTGACCGATGCGTCCACCAGCGCGGAAGACAAGGCCAAAATGGAGCAAATTCTGGCCCAGTTCGACAAAATCAACATCGTTCATCCGCAAAACACGGCGGATGTCATGCACATTGCGGTGCCGGACTACACCGGGTTTGAAGAGGCGGCTCTTCGGGCGCGGGAACTGGCGGACAAGGATCTGGAACAGGTCTCCGGCGGTGAAATCGGCATTTCAGCGTTTTTCGGCGGGATTGGCGCCAGCATATTGACCGGCATCGGCCTCGGCGCCTTCGTCGGGACGGGGATGGCCGGCGGCCTCGCCGTCGCAGTCGGTGCGACAGCCGTTATCAGTTCTGCCGTCATCGGCGGGCTTGCCATCGCCGGTGTGGGCGCCGCGATTGGCGTCAGCATCGCCACCAGCATGGGCGTCTTTGACGAACCCGTCAATATCGGCCACGCCAGCTAAACCGGCGCACAGCCACCCCGACAAAAAGGCCGCGCTCCCTCACGGGAACGCGGCCTTTGTTTTGCGCGCCGCCGGCGTCAGTCGCGCCTTCGGTATTTGCCTTCTATGATGTCGGGTTTGCGCCCGTCCGGGCGGCGCGGCAGCGGCGGTTCGGGCGGCGGCGGCGTGTCGTCCATCTCGCCGGCATCGCGCGCCCAGCGTGCGCGCCGGCGCATCTGAACATGCCACTGCCAGCGTGTCAGCCGCGGCAGCAGATGGCGCACCAGCCAGCGCCGCGCCGCCGGCAGCAGAAACAGCGCGCCGATGAAGTCGCTGAAAAACCCCGGCGAAATCAGAAGCAGGCCGCCCATCAGCACAAACCCGCTTTCCAGCAAATCCGGCGGCGGCTGCGGAATGCCCGACATCCCGGCGCGCAGTTGCCGAAACGCCGCCCGCCCCAGCCGCCGCAGCACGGCCACGCCGCCCGCCCCGGTGGCGACAATCAGCAGCACCGTCCCCACCGCGCCAACCGCGTCGGTTACGATGGCAAAGAGTTGAATCTCCACCACCGCCAGCAACAGCACAACCAGCCCAAACCCCACGAGCGCTTTCATCACGCTATAATCAACAAATGAACCCAAAAAAGCAAGACCGCCCCACGCCGCGCCACCGGGCGCGCAGGGAGTGAAGACGATGGCCGCCATTTCCCTGTTCCACGGCATTATCATCCGCATGCCCGAAGACCCGCGCGCGGATGCGGCGCCGTATTTCACCGCCTCCTGTACGGATTTGGAGACGCAGGCGGATTTCGAGGCGCGGGTTGATATTAAACTCGCCGAAGTCGTGGCCGGCAACCTGCCTGAAAAGCAAACATACCTGGTTGAAGCCTGGGGCGAGATTCACCGCGAGGACCTGATGGCGAACTGGAAACTGATGCAGGAACACGAAGAACCGTTCCGCTTAGACCCGCTGAGATGACAGGCGATTTATAATCACCAGATGAACCCGGAAAAGCACGACAACCCCGCGCAGGCGCCTTCGGGCGATGTGATGCTGGTGCAGACCACCGTCGGTGAGCGGGACGAGGCGCGGGCCATCAGTGAGGTGCTGGTGGGCGAGAAACTTTGCGCCTGCGCGCAGGTCAGCGGGCCGGTGTCGTCGCTGTATCGCTGGAAGGGGCGCATTCACGACGAGAGCGAATATCTGCTGACGGCCAAAACCACGCGTCTGCGCTACGCCGCGCTGCACGACCGCCTGTTGCAAATCCACCCGTACGAACTGCCGGAGATTATCGCAACGGCGGCGGCGGAAGTAAGCGCCGCCTACGCCGACTGGGTGAAACAACAATGCGCCTGATGCCTGCCAGGGACAACGCCGCGCCGATAGCGGCGCGGCTGCACGAGTGCCGCCGCGTCCGGCGGGCAGTGTGTGGGCAGGACAACGCCGCGCCGCCGGCGGCGCAACGGCGCGGTCAATGGTGGCGCGCCGTGCTGTTGCTGGCGTGTTTGTGGCCGGCGGCGGGTTTGGCGCAACTTCCGTTGTGGCAGGCGGAAGACGAAGAGGAGTTTCTGCCGCCCGGGCAGGCATTTGTGCTGACGATGTCGCGCGGCGAGGGCGGCCACTTCATCGCCCAGTGGCGCATCGCCGACGGCTATTACATGTACCGCGACAAGACCGCGCTGGCGGCGGACGGCGCGCCCGTCGCGCTGGACAAGCCGCGCGGCGAGATGATACACGACCCGACTTTCGGCGACACCGAGATTCACCGCCACCAGACCGCCGTGCATTTCAGGACGCAGGCCGCCACCGGCGAACTGACTTACCAGGGCTGCGCCGACGCCGGCCTGTGCTACCCGCCCATCACGCGCCAGGTGCGCTTTGACGCGATGGTTGTCGGCGCTCCAGCCGCCGCGCCGCCCGGCGGCGGCGCGCCCGGCGGCGCCGGCTCACCGGGCGCCGGCTTGCCCGGCGGTGGTTCGCCCAACGCCGCCGCGCCCGGCGCACCCACCGCGCCCAACGCCGCCGCCAACGCCGCGCGGCCCGGCGGCGCACCCAACACCGCGCCCGCCACCCCCCTCC
>RKSI01000192.1 GCA_007570905.1 Gammaproteobacteria bacterium | reverse complement strand
GTGAACGGATACTCCAGCCCTCGCGCCGTGGCGCTGTTGCGGGCAAGCCACGGCGGGTTGGTAACGCAGACATCGTAGCCGGTCGGGAAACTTTTCAGCGTGTCCCGCGCGCGCACTTGCGGCGCGTTCGGGGTGATGTCGAACGATTGATAGTCGTTGCACAGCCCGATGTCGGACAGGTGTTTTATCAAACTGTTCCCGCCGGCGAACGGCTCCAGCACGCAGGCATCGGGCAGGCCGGCCTCCTGCGCCCACTTGCGGAAAGCCTCGTGCTCAAACGGATTCGCCACCGTATAAAACTGCCCGCGCTCACGCTTGGCGTTCAATTTGCCAGCCCCCCCTTCACTCATTCCACTCCAGCGACCCGCTCAGCGCCGCTACATTCTCCATGCCGTGTTCATCCAGATACTCCGCAATCTCGCGGTTGATTTTGGGGCACAGCAGCGGGTCGTAGAACAGGCCGGTGCCGATGCCGACGGCGGTGGCGCCGGCTATCAGGAACTCAATGGCGTCGCGTCCGCAGGCAACGCCGCCCTGGCCGATGATGGGCGCGGCGTGCGGCTTGCAGACCTGGTGCACCTCCCACACTTTCAGCAGCGCGACGGGTTTGATGGCCGGGCCGGACAGGCCGCCGCGGTTGTTGCCCAGCACCGGCCTGCGCGTGCCGGCGTCTATCGCCATGCCGGCGACGGTGTTGATGACGGCGAAGGCGTCGCTGCCGGCTTCCAGGCAGCGGCGCGCGTTGTCGGCGATGTCGGCCTGGTTGGGCGACAACTTTGTAATCAGCACCTTGTCCGTCACCGCGCGGCACGCCGCGACAACCCGCGCCGACGGTTCGGGATAGTTGCCGAACTCAACGCCGCCCTCGCGCACATTCGGGCACGAGATGTTGATCTCAATCGCGTCAATCGGCGAGTCGTCCAGGCGGCGCGCAATCTCGCGGTATTCCTCGACAGTGGAGCCGGACACATTGGCGATAAACCGCGTCTCGCTGAAATCCAGCGCCGGCAGGATGTCGTCCAGCAGCGCGTCCACTCCCGGGTTTTGCAGGCCGATGGCGTTGAGCATGCCGTCCGGCGTTTCGGCCAGGCGGTGCGGGTCGTTGCCGGTGCGCGGCGCAAGCGTCGTCCCTTTCAGGCAGACGGCGCCGGCATCGGCGTGCGAGAAACCCTCCACGCGCGTGTATTCATCGCCAAAGCCGACGCAGCCCGACAGCAGAACCAGCGGGGTGCTGAAGCGCAGGCCGCAGAAATCAACGGCCAGTCGGGAATCGTGTCCGGAAGCCATCGGCCCCGCCATGATACCACCTGCGCCGCCGCCCGGCCTTGCCCGGCCCCGCCAAATTTTGATAATATGCCATTCCTCCATAACCAACGGGTTCCCGACTATGAAAAACACAGACAGAGCGGTTTTTATCGCGGCTTTCGTGGCCGCCGCCGCAGGCATCTTTATCCTGAAATACTATTTCGCCGAATACGCCTGGGCGTCCGCGGCGTGGGCGGTTGCCGTGCTCACCGCGCTGTTCATCCACACGCTGGTCAGCGACCGCGGCAACGAGCGCGCCGGCGACAACCTGTATTATCTCGGCCTGCTGTTCACGCTGATTATCCTCGGCTATTCGCTGTACACGCACGACTTCGCCGTCGCCGGCGGCGCGCAGGTGTTTGATGTCGTCACCAGTTTCGGCGTCGCGCTGTCTTCCACCGTGTTCGGCATACTCTACCGCGTCATCATCCAGTCGTTCCAGCCCGACCTGACCATCATCGAGACGCAGGCGCGGCGCGAACTCGGCAAGGCCATGGGGCATTTCCGCACCGAGTTGTACCAGTGGTCGAAAGACATCAGCGCGTTTTTGCTGGTGGTGCGCCAGTTGTTCGCGGAAGTGAACGAGATGCTGCAGGAAAACAGCCGCCTCGCCGGCGACCACATCAACGACGCCGCGTCGCGGCTTGAACAAACCAGCGACCGCCTGCAGTCGTCGTTCGAGAAACAGGAGGCGCGGGTGACGGAAACGGTCACGCGCACGCAGGAGGCGATGGACCAGATTTCCAGCCGGCTGGGAACGATGGTGGACGGCCCCGGCGGCATCACCGCGAAACTCGACGAAACCTTCACCCAACTGGAAGGCAGGATCAACGAAATCGGCGACACGCTGAGAGCGCGGCTGGAACAGCAGTTGCAAGCCTCCACCAAATCGCTGGACTCTTTCCTGCAGCGCCTCGACACCTTCTCCGAGCGGCTGAAGGTGCTGGAAAGCAGCCCCGACATCGTCGTCAAGGAATTCCGCGAACTCGCGCAGACGCTGAAGAAATCGCTGTCGCCGGTGCAGGAAGTGGTCGATACCGAAACCCGGATGATCAACCGCATGGACGAGTTTATCCAGATGATACAGGATGTGGATGTCAGCAGGCTGTCGCAGTCGCTTGACACGGTCGCCGCCAAGACCGCCGGCCTCGGCGAGCGCATTGCCGGCATCGGCGAAGACATGGCGATGGCGTCGCGGCAACTGTCCGAGACGCTGAAGACCAGCGAATCGCAGGTGCAGGGGCATGTTCGGGTGTCGGAAGATTTTCGCCAGAGCATGCAGGGCCACCTGGACGCTTCGCGGGTCATGGTGCAGGAAGTGCACCAGTCTCTCCTTGACGCGGCGCAGGCCATCCGCAAGGAGATAGACAGTGTCGGATACCGGCAATAACCGGCTCAACGCCGCGCTGCAAAGCGGGCGCTCATACCGCCGCGGCCTGGTGCTGGGGCTGACGCTGGCGGAACTGTTTATCCTGCTGCTGTTTCTGCTGCTGCTGCTGCTGACGGCGCTTTACGGCGCCGCGCTGTCGGGCAGCAGCGACGCGCAGGAAATGCAGGTGGCGTCGCGCGAGGCCGGGCGCCTGAACCGGCTGCGCCTGATGTTGCAGGCGGAAAACCTGAAACTCGACCGCAAGTCCATCGCCATGCTGATTGAAAGCAGAAAGGAGTTGCAGGAGCAGAGCAAACAGCAGGCCGAGACCATCGAGCAACTGGCGGCAAAGAAGGGCATCGACCCGTCGTGCTGGCACGAGACCGACGACGAAGGCGAATACAGCCAGGTGTATTTGTTTGATGTGAACATTTACGACAAGAGCATACAGGTGGACGACCTTGCGCCGCCGCCGCAGTACCGCGACGAGAAAGCCGGCCTGCCGCTGGACGACTTCCCGTTCGGCAAGCGCATTTCCGACCGCGAGTTTCTGCGCGCGACCAGGCCGGTTCACCGGTTTGCCAACGAGCGCAAGGTGCGGCCTTATTCGTGCGTGTTTTATGTGCGGATACACGACCGCACATCGGCGGAGGCGAAGGAACGCTACAAGCAGGCCGAAGACATCATCGGC
>RKSI01000064.1 GCA_007570905.1 Gammaproteobacteria bacterium | reverse complement strand
CAATGCTATAATCCCCCTGCCCATGCAACCCAAGCACAAAGCCTTTCTTTCCGCCGCCGCGCTGGTCGGCGCGGGTGTGGTGGCCGCCGGCGGGTTTTCCGCGACGCTGGAGACGACCAACTCGACGGAATTCTGCACCTCGTGCCATTCCATGCAGTGGGTCAAGGCGGAATGGCAAGACTCGCTGCATTTCATCAACGCCAGCGGCGCGCGCACACAGTGCCGCGACTGCCATGTGCCGACTCCGCTGGCGCCGAAACTGCATGTCAAGTTCATTGCGGCGAAAGATGTGTGGCACGAGATACTCGGCACGATAGACACGAAGGAAAAGTTCGAGGCGCACCGCTGGACGATGGCCAACCGCGTGTGGCAGAGAATGGAGGAGAGCAACTCGCGGGAATGCAAGTCGTGCCACCTGTTTGAGGCGATGGACCTGGACGAACAGGACAAGACCGCGCGCAAGAAACACAAACGCGCCCACGCCAACGATGAGAACTGCATTGAATGTCACAAGGGCGTGGCCCACAAACGCCCGAAAAAACCCCGCCGCACCGCCGCGCGCTGAACCGCCAACCGCGCCGCTGCGCGCCCCCGCAGGCTATACCATTCGGCTGTACAGCATTTGTCCTGTACATCCGGCTTGAAATACACCGCCGCCGCTTATATACTCGCCACTCTACCCTTTCAGGAGGAACCATGTTCAAGCGATTGCTCATACACGCCGCCGCGCCGCTCGCAGCGGCTGTCTGCCTGTCCCCCGTTCAGGCGGAGATGGCGACGAAGGAAATGCTGACCGGCACCTGCGTGGCCTGCCACGGAACCGACGGCGTCAGCGCCGGGCCTGCGATTCCGTCGCTGTCCGGCATGACCAGAAACTACTTTGCAACGGCCATGCTGGCCTACAAATACGACGACGACCCCGACGGCCTGGAAAAGGCCATGGCCGAACTTGAAAAAGACAAGATGTACGAAGACGCCGAGATGTTCACGCGCGCAAGCACCATCATGGGGCGCATCGCCAAGGGCTACACGCTGGATGAAATCAAGCGCATGGCCGAGGTGTTCGCCGGCGGCGAACCTTCCGTCGTGCAGCAGTCGTTCGACCGTTCCAAGGCCGGCGACGGCGAGGAACTGCATGAGGAATACTGCGACAAGTGCCACGCCGACGGCGGCCTGTCGCCGGAAGACGATGTCGGCCTGCTGGCCGGGCAGTGGACGCCGTATCTGGAGTTCACGCTGGCCGATTACCTCGAGGGACGCCGCGAGGCGCCCAAGAAAATGAGGACGAAACTGAAAGACATGCACAAAGAACACGGCATGGCCGGGGTGCAAAGCCTGTTGCACTATTACGCCAGCGTCAGGAAATAAGCGAGGACAACACCATGATTCAATTCAACCGAAGAAACTTCATCAAGGGCGCGGGCGCCGCCACCGCGGTGACGGGCGCCGCCGCCGGCCTGGGCTTTCCGCTGATTGCGTCGGGCGCGGCCAGCAAGGTGGTGGTGGTCGGCGGCGGACCCGCCGGCGCCATCGCCGCCAAGTATGTGAAGAAGGCCAACAAGGCGATTGATGTAACGCTGATTGAGGCCGACGAGCATTACCACACCTGCTTCATGAGCAACGAGGTGCTGGGCGGCGAGCGCGAGTTCAACGACCTGCGGTTCAACTACAAGGGGCTGGCCAAACACGGCATCAATGTCGTCAAGGCCAGGGCCACCGGAGTGGACCACAAGAAGAAGATGGTAACCACCGACGCCGGGCGCAAATACAAGTTTGACCGGCTGGTGCTGGCGCCGGGCATTGATTTTGTCTGGAACAAAATCGAGAACTACGACGAGGCCGCCAGCGAGCGCATGCCGCACGCCTGGAAAGCCGGCGCGCAGACCACGCTGCTGAAAAAGCAGGTTGAGGCGATGGCCGACGGCGGCACCGTCATCATCGCGCCGCCGGCCAACCCGTTCCGCTGCCCGCCGGGGCCGTACGAGCGCGCCTGCCAGTTCGCGCACTACCTGAAAAAGCACAAGCCGAAGTCCAAGGTGCTGGTGATAGACGCCAAAGACAAGTTCTCCAAGCAGGGCCTGTTTGTGCAGGGGTGGAAAAACCGCTACGACGGCATGATTGAGTGGATACCCGGTTCGGAAACCGGCGGCGGCGTGGTGTCGGTGCACAAATCCAAAATGTCGGTTTCCAGCGAACTGGACGACTTTGAGGCCGATGTCATCAATGTCATTCCGCCGCAAAAGGCCGGCCACATCGCGCAGGTTTCCGGCTGCGCCGACGATTCCGGCTGGTGCCCGGTGCATCTGGACACCTTTGAGTCCACGATACACCCCGGCGTGCACATCATCGGCGACGCCAGCATCGCCACCGGCCTGCCGAAGTCCGGTTACGCCGCCAACTCCGAGGCCAAGGTGTGCGCCGCGGCGGTCGTCGCCGCGCTCGGCGGCAAGTCCATGGGCGCGCCTTCATATGTGAACACCTGTTACAGCATTGTCGCGCCGGACTACGGCATTTCGGTCGCGGCGGTGTATCGCCTGGCCGAGGACAAGAGCAAAATCAACAGGGTCGCTGGCGGGCTGACGCCTATGGACGCATCCGGCGAGATGCTGCGCCGCGAAGTGCTGTATGCCCACAGCTGGTTTGAGAACATCGTGGCCGACACCTTTGCCTGAACCGGCGAACTGAACCTGCCGCTGAACGGCGCGCTGAACTCGCCTGTGCATGGGCGTTGATTCAGCCGCCGCCGGCGGTTAGTATGCAAGCGGGGTCGCAACGGCCCCGCTTTTTTGTTGCCTGACGCCATGCCGCAGCCGCCGCGAAACCACCTGCCGCAAGGGCCGCGCGGCAGCGTGCGCTGGGGGCGGTTGCACGGCTGCGCCGCGGCTCGCGCCGTCGCCGACACACTGGCCGGCTGCCGCCTGCCGATGCTGCTGATAGCGCCCGATGCGGCGTCGGCGCTGCAATTTGAAACCGCGCTGCGCTTCTTTCTGGGCGGCGGCGAGCGCATCATGGCGTTCCCCGACCAGGAGACGCTGCCCTACGACCGCTTCTCGCCGCACGGTGACATCTCGGCGGCGCGCATGGCGGCGCTGGCGCGGCTGCCGCAGATGGAATCCGGCATCTGCATCGCCACTTGCGCGGCGGTGATGCAGTATGTCGCGCCGGCGTCGTTCATCGCCGCGCACACCATCGCGCTGAAACGAGGCGGGCAACTTGACATCGGCGAGTTTCGCGCGCGCCTGAACGAGAGCGGCTACGCGGCGGCGCCGCAGGTGTCGCGCCACGGCGAATACAGCGTGCGCGGCGGCATTGTGGACTTCTACCCGCCGTCGTGCGAGCAGCCCGTGCGCATTGACCTGCTCGGCGACGAAATACACAGCCTGCGGCGCTTTGACCCGCAAACCCAACTGTCGGCGGAAACCGTCGGCGAGGTGGTCGTGCTGCCGGCGCGCGAGTTTCCGATGGACGCCGCCGCGATTGAGGACTTCCGCCGCCGCTTCCGCGTTGAGTTCAGCCATGCGCCGGACGAATGCCCGGTTTACCGCGACATCAGCGAGCAGGTGGTTCCCGGCGGCGTGGAGTGCTATCTGCCGCTGTTTTTTGACAACCTTTCAACGCTGTTTGATTACCTGCCGCCAGACACGCTGCTGGTGCTGCCCGACCCGCTGGACGACTGCGCCCGCGAACACAGCGACTACATCGCCGGACGCCACCGGCAGTTGTGCGACGACAGCGAACATCCGCTGCTTGAGCCGCAAAAGTTGTATCTGGCGCCGTCGCAACTGGCGGAGAGGATTGGGGGGTTCCGGCGCGTTGAAATGCAGGCGTTTCGGCACGGCGAGCGAGAGGACAGCCGGCGCGCCGTCGCAACACCGCAAGACCGTGAAACCGCCGGAGCCGGGCAACAAGCGCGCACGGTGGACTTTGCCACGCGCCTGCCGCCGCCGCTGGCGTTTGACTTGCAGCAGAAAGACCCCGCCGCGCGCCTGCGCGATTTTATCGGGGGCTTTGACGGGCGCGTGCTGATTGCCGCGCAATCACCCGGTTACCGCGAGCAGTTGGCGGAACTGCTTGCCGACTTCGGCCTGCGCGCAAAGATGGTCGCGGGCTGGAACGAGTTTGTCGCGGGCGGCGACCCGCTGTGCCTGTGCGTCGGGCCGCTGCACCGCGGCGGCATCTTTGAGGACGACAAACTGGCGCTGATTACCGACCATCAGGTGCTCGGCCAGCGCGCCGCGGCGAGCGACCGCCGCGCCCGCCGCAGCCGCGACCCAGAGGCGCTGATTGAAAGTCTGGAAAACCTTGAAGTCGGCTGCCCCATCGTCCACGAGGAACACGGCATCGGGCGTTTTCGCGGCCTTGAAGTGCTGAACCTGGCGGGCTATCCGTCGGAGTTTTGCGTGCTGGAATACGCCGACGGCGACAAACTGTATGTGCCGGTGGCGTCGCTGCATTTGCTGAGCCGCTACATCGGCGGCGACGCCGACACCGCGCCTCTGCACAAACTGGGCGGCGGCCAGTGGAAGAAAACACGGCGCAAGGCGGCGCAAAAAGCGCACGATGTGGCCGCCGAACTGCTCGACACGCAGGCGCGGCGCGACGCGCGCAAGGGCCGTGCGCTGGAACTGGACGAGGCCGACTTCCGCGCTTTCGCGTCGGCCTTTCCGTACGAGGAAACGCCCGACCAGAGCAAGGCGATTGCCGAGATTATCCATGACCTGCGTTCCGACAAGCCGATGGACCGCGTGGTGTGCGGCGATGTCGGTTTCGGCAAGACCGAGGTGGCGATGCAGGCCGCTTTCATCGCCGCGCAAAACGGCCTGCAAACCGTGGTGCTGGCGCCGACGACGCTGCTGGCGCGCCAGCACTGCGAGACCTTTCAGGACCGCTTTTCGGCGTGGCCGGTGCGGATTGAAATGCTGTCCCGGTTTCGCAGCCGCGGCGAACAGCGGAAAAGCATCGCGGCCATTGAGGACGGCGGCGCCGACATCGTCATCGGCACGCACAAACTGCTCTACGGCGAGATACGCTTCAAGCGGCTGGGGCTGATTGTGATTGACGAGGAGCACCGCTTCGGCGTGCGCGACAAGGAGAAACTGAAGGCGCTGCGCACGCGCTGCGATGTGCTGACGCTGACGGCGACGCCGATTCCGCGCACGCTGAGCATGAGTTTGATACGCCTGCGCGACCTTTCGATTATCGCGACGCCGCCGCCCGGGCGCCATGCCGTCAAGACCTTTATCAAGCAGTGGGACGACGCGCTGATTCGGGAGGCGTGCCAGCGCGAGTTGAAACGCGGCGGCCAGGTATATTTCCTGCACAACGACATTCGCACCATCGGCGAGATGGCCGACCGCGTGCGCGAACTGGCGCCGCAGGCGCGCGTCGCCGTCGCCCACGGCGCGATGCCGGAGCGGGCGCTGGAAAACACGATGGTGGACTTCTACCACCGGCGCAGCAATATCCTGGTGTGCACGACGATTATTGAAAGCGGCATTGACATTCCGAGCGCCAACACCATCATCATTCACCGCGCCGACCGCCTCGGCCTCGCCCAGTTGCACCAGTTGCGCGGGCGCGTCGGGCGTTCGCACCACGCCGCCTACGCCTGGTTTCTGGTGCCGCCGAAAACGCAGATGACAGGCGACGCGATGAAACGGCTGGAGGCGCTTGAATCGCTCGAAGACCTCGGCATAGGCTTTACGCTGGCGGTGCACGACCTGGAAATACGCGGCGCCGGCGAACTGCTGGGCGAGGAGCAAAGCGGGCACATCCGCGAAGTGGGCTTTACGATGTACAACAAGTTGCTGAAACGCGCGGTCGAGACGCTGCGCGCCGACGGCGAGGCGGACCTGGACGCGCCGCTCGACACCGTAACCGATGTGAACCTCGGCGCGCCGGCGCTGATTCCCGGCAATTATGTGCCGGACATCGGCCTGCGGCTGGTGCTCTACCGGCGCATCGCCGGCGCCGCCGACCGCGACGAACTGGAAACGCTGAAAATCGAGATGGCCGACCGTTTCGGCCCGCGCCCGGAATACACCGACAACCTGTTCCTCGGCGCCGCGCTGCGGCTGCGCTGCCGGCGCCTCGGCATCACCCGCATTGAGGCCGGCGACGACGGCTTCCGCCTGCACTTTGAAGGCGAACCGAAATTCAACACCGGCAAACTGCTGGAACTGGTGCGCGAACAGCCGTCGCTGTACCGCTTTGACGGCCCGCGCAAACTGGCCGTGACAGAGCCGGCGGCGAGCGTGGCCGAACGTAGCCGCCGAATCTGCGGTTTTTTTGATACCATCACCGCGCAGGCTGACTGTTGATGAAGAAAACCGGGGAAATCGCCGCTACCGCACTTATCAGGGCGCCGCTGCGTGCCGCACAGAGCGTCGTTTATGCGCGAATCCGGGCGCCGCTGCGCGCCGCGCCGGGCGCTGTTGCCGCGCGAATCCGGGCGCTGTTGCGCGCCGCGCCGGGCGTTCTTGCCGCGCGAATCCGGGCGCCGCTGCGCGCCGCGCCGGGCGTTGTTGCCGCGCTGATTGGTGCGCTGCTGCTCGCCACGCCGGGCGCGCACGCGCAGACGGGCGGCGAGATGTACCAGGTTGAATTGATTATCCTGAAACACGGCGACGCCGCGGCGGCGCAGTTGCGCGATGTCGTCAAGCCCGAACTGGCGCACCGCCTGCGGCAGCCGGCGCTCGACCTTGCACTGGCCGCCCCCGGCGACCGCATCACGCCGGTAACCGACCCCGCGCAATACCGCCTGTCCGAACAGGCCGAACAACTCGCCGCCGACAACTCGTTCACCGTCCTGCGCCACATCGCCTGGCGCCAGCCCCCCTTCAACCGCGAACAGGCGCGCTACATCAACCTCCCCGGAGAAGCGTCCGCCGGCCTGCTGAAAGGCATCGCCTGGCTCAGCCACGAACAATACTTCCAGTTGCGCCTTGATTTCCAGTACGACCCGGATTACGCCGCCGAACCCACCATCGCCGAGCAACCGACAACAACACTGATACCAATCCATATGAAAAAAGTCCTGCTGCCGGGCGAAACCCATTACCTCGACCACCCCATCATCGGCGTCCTGGCGAGG
>RKSI01000195.1 GCA_007570905.1 Gammaproteobacteria bacterium | reverse complement strand
CGGCGGCATGACGAGGCGGCGTTGCAAAACAAAGGCGCAGCGCGGCGGCATTCTGCCGGTTGTGCTGGTGTTGTTGTCGCTGGCGGCGCTGATGGCGGTCGCCGGGCTGGAGCGTTCCGCCGACCAGCGCCTGCTGGCGGGCGGCGCCGACGAACGCGGGCGGCTGCACGAGGCGGCGATGACGGCGCTGGCCGCCGGTGTCGCCGATGCGCGCGCGCGTCATGCGGACGACTTTTCCGCCGACAAGGCCGGCCTGTTCAGCGGCGCGCGCGACGGGCGGCGGCGCGACTATCCGTGGAAAGACAAAGACAACACCGCCGGTTTCATCATAGAACAACTGGCGCGCGGGCCTGCGTTGCGCGCCGGCGAAAAGACCGTCGCGCAATGCCGCCTGCTGGTGACGGCGCGCGCGCAAATTGACGGCGGCCATGCGCTGTTCGCGCAGGCGCTGGTGTCGGCGCCGCTGGAGGCGGCGGCTGTGACCGGCGCCGCCGTGGTTGCGATGCCGCCGGTGACGCTGGACGCGGTGCGCGTCATCACGCCGTGAGACAGATGAGCCGTTTGCCGCCGCGTTGCGCGCGCCGCGCACATATAACCGGGCGTGTCATCCCGATAATCGCCGGACGCATAAACCGCTTGCCGCCGCACCGCGCGTGCCGCCTGTGCCGCGCGCGCGGCTTTACGCTGATTGAACTGATTGCGGTTATCGCCATCGTCGCGGTGCTGGTTACGACGGCGATTCCCGCATACCGCGCGTGGAGCGAGAAAATGGCGGTGCTGGACGCGCGCAACAAACTGACGGAGTTGATGCACCTGCAAAACGACCACCATGCGAAGAAGGCAACCTACACCAAAGACCTCGTCAAGGACCTGGCCGTTGCCAATGCGCTGTCGGACAAAGGGCGCTACCGCATCAGCGGCGCCGCCTGCGGCGGCGGCCTTGCCGACTGCATCCGGCTGTCGGCGACGCCGGTGCGCGCCGATTCCACCTTGCAGACGCTGACACTGGATTCACGCGGCGCACGCACGCCGCCGAAGTTGTGGCGCTGAAGGCGCGGCGCGGCGGTTCAGGCTTTTTTTGTCGTCGCGGCGCGGCGTTTTTTTGCGGTGGCGGCGGTTTTCTTTTTTGGCGGCGCCTTCTTCGCCGTGGATTTCTTCGCGGTTTTTTTGCGGGCGCCCTTCTTTGCGGCGCCTTTCTTTGCGGTTTTTCTTCGGGCCGGCGCGTTGGCGATCAACTCGCGGCATTCATCAAGCGTCAGTTCCGACGGCTCGCGGTCTTTCGGCACGCTTGCGTTCTTCGCGCCGTCGGTCACATATGGGCCGTAGCGCCCGTTGAGCACGCTGATGCCCTCGTCGGCGAAGTTCAGGATTAGTTTTTTCTCGTCCTCGCGCTTTTTCTCCTCGACCAGCTGCAGCGCGCGTTCGGCGCTGATGGTGTACGGGTCGTCGTCGCGTATGGATACATATTTGGCGCCGTACTTGATATACGGCCCGAAGCGCCCGATGCCGGCCAGCATCTGCTCGCCCTGCGGCGTCTCGCCGAGTTCGCGCGGCAGTTTGAACAACTCCAGCGCCTGCTCCAGCGTGACCGTCTCCGGCGTCAGTTCGCCTGTGAGACTGGCGAAGCGCGGCTTTTCATCGTCGTCCGCCGAGCCGATTTGCGCGAAAGGCCCGTAGCGGCCATAGCGCACGAAGACGGGCTTGCCGGTCTTCGGGTCCTCGCCGAGTTCGCGCGCCAGCGCCGCCTCCTGCTTGCTGATGCTCGCCTTGTCCTCGACCTGTTGCTTGAACGGATGCCAGAAGTCGTCGAGCAGCGGCACCCAGTCCTTCTCGCCGCGCGACACCGCATCGAGCGAATCCTCGAGGCGCGCGGTGAAGTCGTAGTCCACATACTGCGTGAAGTGCTCGGTCAGGAAGCGGTTGACGAGGCGCCCGGTCGGCGTCGGCTGAAAACGCCGGTTGTCGAGCGTGGCGTATTCGCGGTTTTGCAGCGTTGAGATGATGCTGGCGTAGGTCGAGGGCCTGCCGATGCCGTATTCCTCGAGCGTCTTTATCAGCGTCGCCTCGTTGTAGCGCGGCGGCGGCTCGGTGAAGTGCTGTTCCGGGACGATGGCGCGCACACCGGCGGCGTCGCCTTCCTCCAGCGCCGGCAGTTTCTTCTCTTTGGCGCCGGCTTTATTGGCGTCTTCGCCGGCGTCTTCGTTGCGCGGCGCGTCGGAAACCTCGTCGCGGCCTTCGGTGTACACCATCATGAAGCCCGGCTCGCGCACGGTCGAGCCGGTGGCGCGGAAGGTGAAGCCGTCGCCGCCGGCGAAGTCCACCGACACGGTGTCGAGCGTCGCCGGAATCATCTGGCAGGCGACGGCGCGTTTCCATATCAGGTCGTAAAGCCGGAACTGGTCGCCGCTCAGATGCGCGCGGATGTCTTGCGGCGCGCGCGACGCCGAGGTCGGGCGGATGGCCTCGTGCGCCTCCTGCGCGTTCTTCGAGCGCGTCTTGTAGAGGTTCGGCGCGGCGGGCAGTTGTTCGTTGCCGAAGCGCGACGCGATGTAGTTTCTTAAATCGTCAATGGCCTCGCGCGCCAGCGTGACCGAGTCGGTGCGCATGTAGGTAATCAGGCCGACCGGGCCGGAGCCGAGGTCAACGCCCTCGTAGAGTTGCTGGGCGATGCGCATCGTGTGCGACGAGCGAAACCGCAGTTTGCGCGCGCCCTCCTGTTGCAGCGTCGAGGTGATGAACGGCGGCGGCGGGCGGCGCTTGCGCTGTTTCTTCTCGCAGCGCACCACCGGCATCGTCGCGGCGGGCGCGTCTGCGGGCGGCGCATGGTCTTGTTCGGCGGGCGGCGCATGGTCTTGTTCGGCGGGCGGCACGAGGCTGCTTTCAGCCGCGCCGATGCCTTCCTCAATCAGGCGGCACAGCCGGCGCGCGTGTTCCTCGCCGGTGATATCAAACTGCTCCAGTCTGGCGCCCTCGGCCTCGATGAGTTTCGCGGTGAAGGCGGTGGCGTCTTTCTCCAGTTGCGCCTCAAGCGGTACACATTCTTGTCCTTCAGCGCCTTCTTCTCTTTCAGAATCTCGTACAGGTGCCACGAGATGGCCTCGCCCTCGCGGTCGGGGTCGGTGGCCAGGTACAGGTTGTCGGCGCCCTTCAGGCGGCGCAGAATGTCGCTGACATGCTTGCGGTTGCGGTCAATGATTTCGTACTTCATCGCAAAGCCGTTGTCGGTGTCCACCGCGCCTTCCTTCGGCACCAGGTCGCGGACATGGCCGTAAGAGGCCATGATCTCGAAATCCGGGCCGAGATACTTCTTCAGCGTCCGCGACTTCGCGGGCGACTCGACTATCAATAAATTGCTGCTCATGGTTGCAATGCCGTCGTCAAGGGCGGGGATTATATACTTGACCGCGCGCCGCCGTAACCGGGCCTGCGCATGATGCCCGAAACAGACGCGCCCTGCGGCAAATCGGCGGCTTGACCGGCGGCTTGACCGGCGGCGGGGTTGCCGTTACACTGCGCGGCCTGTATTCGCAGAGGAAAGACACCAATGGCAAACACATCCACGGCGCGCAAGTGCGCGCGGCAGGCGGCGAAGCGCAGGCGGCATAACATGAGCCTGCGGGCGCGGCTGCGCACCGCAATCAAGAACATCGCCAAGGCTGCCGCCGCGGGCGACGCCGACGGCGCGAAGGCGGCTTTCCGCAAGGCGGTGCCGCTGATTGATTCGGGCGTCAACAAGAAACTGATACACAGGAACAAGGCCGCGCGCCACAAAAGCCGCCTCAACCGGCTGGTGCGCGAGATGCAGTAAGCGCCGCGCCAACGGCGTTGCTTGCGCCCGCGGCGGCGGCACAACAGCCGCGCTTTTCCGCCGTGCGGCGGCGGCACAACAATCGCACAACAACAAAAGGCCGTGCTTCCCCGAACAAGGGAGGCGCGGCCTTTTGGCGAATGGCGTCTTTTCGGGGCTTTCCCGGCGCCCTTTCCCAAGGCCCTTTCCGCAGACACCAAAAAACCCGCAGAGGCAGTGCCTGCTGCGGGTTTTTTTCTGTGCGCGTTCTTTGTGCGCGGGCACGCCGCTTATGCAGGCGCGGGTGCAAGTGCGGGCGCGGGTGTGTTGCTCAAGGCTCCCAGCCCCAACCTCCGCGGACGATGTCAAGCAGCGCTTCCGGGCGGCTTGCCGGTCTCGGCGGCAAGTTGCCCGCAGTCAGCGCGCCGTGCTGGGCGAGGAAGTTCTGATAGCGCTGAAGCCTTTCTTCGCGCGATGTGCCGCCCGAGATGTTGTCCAGGT
>RKSI01000137.1 GCA_007570905.1 Gammaproteobacteria bacterium | reverse complement strand
TGGATGCCGAAGCAGGAGGCGCTCGACAGGGGCGCCGTCGCGCTGTTCGGCGAGAAATACGACGACAGCGTGCGCGTGCTGACCATCGGCGACTTCTCGATTGAGTTGTGCGGCGGCACGCATGTGCGGCGCACCGGCGACATCGGCCTGTTCAAGATCGTCGCCGAGTCCGGCGTCGCCGCCGGCATTCGCCGCATCGAGGCGCTGACCGGCGCCGCCGCGCTCGAGCACATCGAGGCGCGCGAGGCGCGTCTTGACGAGGTGTGCCGCGCGCTGAAGGTGCGCGAGCGCGACGCCGCCGCCAAAGCCGGCGAAATCATCAAGGCCAACCGCCGCCTGCAAAAGGCCGTTGAGACCGAGCAGGCGCGCGCGGCGTCCGGCGCCGCCGGCGGCGATTTGGCGGCGTCGGCGGTGGAGGTCGGCGGCGTGCGCGTGCTCGCCGCGCGCGTTGACAATCCCGACCCGAAGGCCATGCGCGCGCTGATGGACGGCCTGAAAAACCGCCTCGGCACCGCCGCCATCGTGCTGGCGGCGGTGGACGATGGCCGCGTCAAGTTGATTGCCGGCGTCACCGGCGACACGACTGCGCGCGTCAAGGCCGGGCCGCTGGTCAACGCGGTCGCGCGCCAGGTGAACGGGCGCGGCGGCGGGCGCGCCGACATGGCCGAAGCCGGCGGCAGCGACCCGGCGCAGCTGGACGCGGCGCTGGCGTCGGTGCCGGACTGGGTGCGCGAACACCTGCAAGCCTGATGCGCACGCGCATTAAAATGTGCGGCATGACCGCCGAAGCCGACATCGCCAGCGCCGCCGCGCTTGGCGTGGACGCGGTCGGCCTGGTGTTTCACCCGCGCAGCCCGCGCTGCCTGGAATTTACGCGCGCCGCCGACCTGCTGGCCGCGCGCCCGCCGTTCGTCACGGTGGTGGCGCTGTTCATGGACGCCGCACGCGATGTCGTGCAACAGGCGGTGGACGGCCTCGGCGTGGACTGCCTGCAATTTCACGGCGAAGAAACGCCGGCGTTTTGCGCGTCGTTCGGCCTGCCGTACATCAAGGCGCTGCCGATGGGCGGCGGCGGCGACTGCGCCGGCGCCGCCGCCGAGTTCGCGCCGAGCGCGGGCGCCTTGCTGTTCGACGCGCACCGCCCCGGCGAGAGCGGCGGCCAGGGCCGCACCTTCGACTGGAACCGCCTGCCCGACACCGCCGGCGCGCCGCTGATACTCGCAGGCGGCCTGACGCCCGCCAATGTCGGCGACGCGCTGCGGCGCGTGCGCCCGTTCGCGGTGGATTTGTGCAGCGGCGTCGAGCGCGCCGCCGGCGTCAAGGACCACGACGCGATGCGCCGTTTTGTCGAGGCGGTGCGCGCCGCCGACGACGCCCTCGCGCGGCGCGGAGACTGACGCGGTGCAACCCGACGCCGCCGGTCATTTCGGCCCCTACGGAGGCCGCTTCGTCGCCGAGACGCTGATGTGGCCGCTTGAGGAACTCGAGCGCGCTTACACGGATTGCCGCGACGACCCCGCGTTCACCGCCGAATTCAACGACGAACTGGCGCACTATGTCGGGCGCCCCAGCCCGCTTTACCACGCGCGGCGCTGGAGCGAATCGCTCGGCGGCGCGCAAGTCTGGTTGAAGCGCGAAGACCTGAACCACACCGGCGCGCACAAGATCAACAGCGCGCTGGGGCAGGGTCTGCTGGCGCGGCGCCTCGGCAAGACCCGCATCATCGCCGAAACCGGCGCCGGCCAGCACGGCGTCGCCGCGGCCACCGTCGCCGCGCGCCTCGGGCTGGAGTGCGTCGTTTATATGGGCACGGAGGACATCAAGCGCCAAAGCCCGAATGTGTACCGGATGAAACTGCTGGGCGCCGAGGTCGTGCCGGTGCGCGCCGGCTCAAAAACGCTGAAAGACGCGCTCAACGAGGCGCTGCGCGACTGGGTCACGAATGTGGACAACACCTTCTACATCATCGGCACCGTCGCCGGGCCGCATCCGTACCCGCTGATGGTGCGTGATTTCCAGTCGGTCATCGGGCGCGAGGCGCGCGAGCAGATACTGGACAGAACCGGCTCGCTGCCGCGCGCGCTGGTCGCCTGCGTCGGCGGCGGTTCCAACGCGATGGGCCTGTTTCACCCGTTTCTCGACGACCACGGCGTCGAGTTGCACGGCGTCGAGGCGGCGGGCGAGGGGCTGGACGGCGCCCGCCATTCGGCGCCGCTCGCCGCCGGGCGTCCCGGCGTGCTGCACGGCAACCGCACCTATTTGCTGGAAGACGAACAGGGCGCGATTCTGCCGACGCACTCCATCTCGGCGGGGCTGGACTACCCGGGCGTCGGCCCCGAACACGCCTGGCTGAAGGACAGCGGGCGCGCGCAATACGCCGCCGTCACCGACGAACAGGCGCTGGCCGGTTTTCATGCGCTGACGCGCCATGAAGGCATCATCCCGGCGCTGGAAAGCAGCCACGCGCTGGCCTGGGCCGCGCGCCTCGCGCCGCGTTGCGCCAAAAGCGACCACATCATCGTCAACCTGTCGGGGCGCGGCGACAAAGACCTCGACAGCGTCGCGCGCATCGGGGACATCACGCTGTGAGCCGCATTGCCGATTGTTTCGCGCGCCTCGGCGACGCCGGCGCAAAGGCGCTGGTGCCGTACCTGATGGCGGGCGACCCGTCGCCCGGCGACACCGTGCCGCTGATGCACGCGCTGGCGGCGGCGGGCGCCGACATCATTGAACTCGGCGTGCCGTTCACCGACCCGATGGCCGACGGCCCGGTCATCCAGGCGGCCAGCGAACGCGCGCTGGCGGCGGGCATGAACCTGCGGAAAGTCCTTGAAATGATGCATGAGTTCCGGCGCGACGATGCGCGCACGCCGGTCGTGCTGATGGGCTACCAGAACCCGGTCGAGGCGATGGGCGTCGCGCGTTTCGCAGAGGCGGCAACGGCGGCGGGCGTGGACGGCGTGCTGACGGTGGACCTGCCGCCGGAAGAGGCCGGCGAGTTGCTGGCCGCGCTGCGTGCGCCGCAGTCGCCGGAGATGATCTTTTTGCTGTCGCCGACGACGACGCCGGAACGAATCCGGCGCATCGTGTCGGTCGCGCGCGGCTTTGTCTATTATGTGTCGCTGAAAGGCGTGACCGGTTCCGATCGCCTGAATCCCGGCGACATCGCGCCGAAGGTCGCCGCCATCAGGCAATTGACGGACTTGCCGGTCGGCGTCGGCTTCGGCATCCGCGACGGCGCCGCCGCCGCGCGCATCGCGCAAATCGCCGACGCGGTGGTTGTCGGCAGCGCGCTGGTTCGCGTCATCGCCGATGCCGCCGACGCGCCGGCGCGGCTTGCTGCCGCCTCGCGGTTCGTGCCCGAACCTCGTGCCGCGATGGGC
>RKSI01000199.1 GCA_007570905.1 Gammaproteobacteria bacterium | reverse complement strand
TTTTCGGGTTGAAAGAACGCATTACAATCCAATGTCAAGAGGAAAATGGCAGCCAACCGGATGAACGGTGGCAACTGGCCGACGAATGACATGTCGCCGTGAAAAATGCCCGGCGCACGCGGGTTTGCGGCGGCGCCCGGAGCAGTCAGAATGAAAAATCGCGCGGTTGTCATGGCAAGTATTTGAGCAGAGCCAGGCCGACGCTAACCGCCAAGGCAATGAACCAGAAAATGGATACACGCAAAACCCTGATCTGTTCCCTCATATCTGCCTTGATATCTGCCCTGAGGGCGTCGGACTTTGCCCCAATCTCCGCCCTGAGGTCTTTGTCAAGGGCGGCAATCCCTTGTTGAAATTCGCCGCGGGTTACCGGGGCGTTCCAGTTCACCGGGCCCGGGTGCGCCGGCGCTGCCGCCGGTGGCGGTGGCGGCGGATTTTGCGGTGGCGGCGTTGATTGTTTTACCATTGTTTTTTCCATCGTTCTTTCTCCTTTTCGGGTTGAAAGAACGCATTACAATCCAATGTCAAGAGGAAAATGGCAGCCAACCGGACGAACGGCCGCAACTGGCCGACGAATGACATGTCGCCGTGAAAAATGCCCGCAGCGCGCGGGTTCCCGCCGGCGCCCGGAGCAGTCAGATTGAAAAGTCGCGCGATTGTCATGACGCCCGATTATAAGCACACAAAAGCGCACAAAACAGGCGGGAAACCGCTGCGGAACAGCGAAAAATCGCTAAGGCTATGTTACTGAAATGAAATGTTTCCGACGAACGGCAGGCAACGACCGCCGCGAAAACGGGAATATCAGCGTTATAACGCCGTCAACCGGAGTCGGCGCGGTGTTCGGCAACCTCGCCGCCGGCGTGGCGCCAGCCCTTGAAACCGCCGGCAAGATGACAGATGTTGTCGAAACCCATCTCCTTCAAACGCCACGCGGCGAGTGAAGAACGCCCGCCGCTCGCGCAAAACAAAACAAACTTCTTGTCCTGCGAAAACACCTTGTTGTGATACGGGCTGCCCGGGTCGGCCAGAAACTCCAGCATGCCGCGCGGCGCATGCGCGGCGCCGGGAATGGTGCCGTCTTCGGTCAGTTCGTTGAGGTCGCGCACATCAATAAACTGCACATCGTCCTTGCCGTGCAGTTGCCGCGCCTCGTCGACTTCTATCGTTTCAATGTTTTCAAGCGCCTCGGCGACCCAATCGCCAAAGCCCTTCTTTAATTTCACCATGTCAGTTTCACCATGCACGCATTGTACTACGATTTCAGAAACGAATCTGCCCGCCGCTTACGCCGCCCGCTCCCGCCGCGCACTCAACCACGCCTCAAAACCTGCCGTCGCCGCTCAGCCGGTAGCCGCCCTTGTCGTTGGCCTTGCCGCGCGACGACAGGTAATCGCGCACCAGCTCCTGGTCGGTTTCAAAATCAAGTTGGTAGCGGTAACTGCGGTCGGCGGCCAGCGATGCCTCGCCTGCCAGTTGGAACATCTCGCCGCCGCCGCGCACCCGCGCGGTAAAGCCGCCGTTTTCATCGGAGGCGATGTCGGCGTTGAAGTTGCCGGCGTTAAACAAGTCGGTTGAAAGATCCTCTATGGCGGCACGGCCTTGCAGCGCCTGCGGCAGCAGCGCGCCGGGCGCGAAGCGCGCCGTATCAATTACCAGACGCACATCGGCGCTCAGCGGCAGCGTAACCACGCCAAGCGGCAGCGGCTGGCGGTCGAGTTTGGCCTCGACAACGCCGCCGGCCAGCGACACCGCAAGCGGCGGCGACCAACTCGCCAGCGTCTCGGCGCTCAGCGGCCCGGCGTCGGCGCTTAAACACCATGCAAGCGGGTTCGGAAAACCCGGGCACCAGCGCCACGCGACATCGGCGCGCGCCGGCAGGCCGGGCGGCGGATTGAATGCAAGACCGGCGCGCCCCTCAACCAGATTGCCGCGCACATTTGCAAGCCCGAGCACCGGCGGCGCGCCAAAACGATCCACCGCAAAACGCACCGGCATCGTCAACACAAGACACACGGCCAGCGTCAGCGCCGCCAGCAGCAGATAAACAAAGCGTTTCAGCCAGGCCATCGTTCAGCACTCAACCATGCCGCAGCCAACAGCGCCTGCGAATTGCACACACACCCGAACTCATCATCAACGCTCAAACCACGCCTTCGCCGACACCTGCCCCTTGCCGGCGGTCTCTATGTTCAGGCGCTGCAGCAGGTGGCCGTCGTTGACGCGCCCCTCAATCCAGCGCATCACGGTCTTGCCGTCGGCGGGAAGAAAACTCACTTCAATCTGTTTCGTGCCTTCCTCCTGGTCAATCACGCCGAGTTTCGCCTGGAGGCCGTTTTTCTTCAGACTGTCGGCCAGAATGTCGCGCAGTTTTCCGGGCGGAATGCCGGCCAGCCGCGCGCCGCGCATTGAAGACTGCATTCCGGCGATGGTCTGCGCCCGCTTTTGCAGCCACAGGTGGTCGCGCTCGGCGGCGGCAAACCGCTGCAACGCCTCGTCATGGCGCGCGCGCAGCGGCTGGTACAGCAGAAGATGCGCCAGAAACAGCGCAACGGCGGCCAGCAGGCCGGCAATCATCACCCGCTCGCGCATCGTGCGCTGCTCCCACAGGCTTGCCAGCGGCGCCAACGGGTTTTTCACAGCGGCTTCACCTGAAAGCGCACGCGCTTGCGGTCTTGCTTGTCGGGCAGGTCTTTGTGGGTGGCCTGCGCGCCGGGCAGTTTCTCAAACAGGCGCTTAAGTTGCTGCGGGTCGCCGGCGATGCTCACTTCCAGCAAAATCTCCCGCTGTTTGAAGTCGAGCAAATCCACGCGGCAACTCTTGCAGTTTGACAGCGGCTGCTCCATCCGCGCGACCAGATCCCACACATTGCTGTCGCTTTTGGCGCGGTGTTCCTCCAGTTGTTTCAGGCGGCGCTCCACCTGCGCGCGCAGGTCTATCAGTTCGCTGTCAATCGCAAGCGACTCGAACAAACGCCCGGTGTTTTGCGCGAACTCGCCGGCGCGCGCGTCAAGCCAGCGCGTCTCAACGGTCAGCGCGCCGAGGTGCGCGCCGAACAACACCAGCGCCAGCGCCGCGGCCCAGCGCCACGGGCGCACCCAGGCCGAGGCGGTGCTGTCGGGCGCGTAATCGCCCTGCAAAAGGTTGATGGCGGCGCCGGTGTCGGCGGCGGTCATCACCTGGTCGAGCGGGCCGGGCAGCGGGCGCGCGCGTTCGCGCCACGCGCCGGGCAGCGCCTCGGTTTCGGCGCTGTTGCAATACACATCAAAGCGGTCGGCGCGGCCATGCAGAGCCGCCAGCGACGCAATCCATTCGAGGCTGCCGGCCATGCCGGAGTATTCGTCAACGCGGTACAGACATCTTCCGTTTTCGTACCAGATGGTGCGGCGCTCCGG
>RKSI01000015.1 GCA_007570905.1 Gammaproteobacteria bacterium | reverse complement strand
GGCCACGCTTTCTCGAGTGCTTGGTTCCACCAGCCGTTTCTGGCTCACCCGGGAGGCGCATTACCGCACCAGAATTCGGCAGTTGCAGAAAACCAGCGATTTGGAACAAAAGAATCGCCCCACTCTTTCAAGCAGCTAAAGCGCCTGCTGTGCCCCGCCGCTTGGGAGAATCGCAAGGGCCGCGGGGCCGCATATCCCCCACCGCGGCAGCTGGCGCTTGGCGGCTTGGCTGCCGCGACTCCCCCTCAAGGCGGGAGCGATGGGAAGAACAAGGCGCGCATGCTTGCCCCTGGCTTGAACAAGGGCAGGAATCTACCCTCCATGGCGCGGCGGGAATCTTTTCCCCTTGCTCGCGTAACGGTTGTAAGGCGCCCGGAAGTCGTGCCCGGCGGTTGAATTTGTATAAAATATCCGCCGAATTTCTTTATACAAAGCCATTTGTGCGTATTCTACTATCAACAACGCCATTTGTGTAAAGTTTTCCCGCAAATACTTTACACAAAGCCGCTTTCCTTGTAATCTCGGGCTGCCATGCAGCCCTTTATCCCCGAAGACTTGCCGATTGCGGCAATTAGCCAACCCTCCCCAGAAATCATCAAAGCCTCGGGGGAGGCGAACCGGGCGCTGGCGCGCTACGACGCGCTGGTGGCGCATTCGCCCAACCCCCGCCTGGTGCTCGCCCCGCTGACCCGGCGCGAGGCGCTGCTGTCCTCGCGCATCGAAGGCTCCCAGTCCACGCTGAACGAGGTATTGCAGTTCGAGGAGGACGACGGCACGGCGGCGCGGGGCGAGAAGCGCGACGACCTGAGCGAAATCAGGAACTACATCGCCGCGTTGAACCTGGGCGCCGCGACCCTCGCCGAGCGGCCGTTTTCCCTGCATATCCTCAAAGAACTGCACACCAGACTGCTCGGCGCCGGCAGCGTGCGCGGCAAAACCAAGAACCCCGGCAACTTCCGCGCCCGGCAAAACTGGATTGGCGTACCTGGCATGCTCCAGGAACAGGCGGCTTTCGTGCCGCCGGACCCGCTGCTGGTGCCCGAACTGATGGAAAAGTGGGCGCGGTTTTACCACGCCGACCAGCCGGACATCCTCGTTCAGGCCGCCGTTTTGCACGCGCAGTTTGAACTGATACACCCGTTCGAGGACGGCAACGGCCGCCTCGGGCGGCTGATTATCCCGCTGTTTCTGTATGAGAAAAACGCCGTCGGCCAGCCGAACTTCTATCTGTCCGCCTACCTTGAACGCCGCCGCGACGACTACATGGCCGCCTTGAAGAGGCTGAACGCCCGGCCCGGCGACTGGGATAACTGGGCGCGGTTCTTCCTGAGAGCGGTGGCGGCGCAAGCGACGGAGGATTACCAAAAGACCGGGCGGATGATGGCGATTTACGAAGACATGAAATCGCGTTTTGTTGACATCACCCGCTCGCGCTTTGCGGTGCCGGTGCTGGATGCGATTTTCGAGAAGCCCGTATTCAGCACAAGGCACATACAGAAATCGCTACGGCAAATGGATCGCCCGCCCAGCGCGCCGACTTTGGGCAGCCTGCTGAAAAAACTGGTGCGGCACGAGGTCCTGCAAGTGGGCCGGACCGGCCTCGGCAGGCGCGCCGCAATTTATGTTTTCGGTGAGTTGATGGATCTTCTGGATGGGGAATGAGGGCGAGGGGCGGGGTTGCGGGTTGAGAATCCGGTCTGCTCACCGCCATCGCCGGGCGATTGAAGCGCATGGAATTCACCTTTAACTCACCCAAGATGGCAAAGTTTGCTCCCAGCCAGGAGGAGTTGGCCTCCGAGGACAAGAAAGCGCTCCGCAAAAAAATGAATTTGGCCATGCGGAAACTGGGGGCCCAAAACGCCAAACAACTCTACAAGCGACTGCCTGAGTTGGACGCCGCCGCCAATGTGTCGGAACTTGTAGCCGGAGACCCGCACGAATACAGCGGAGACCGCAAGGGGATATATTCCCTCGACCTGGCGAGAGGCGGCCGGTTGCTGTTTCGGTCCGGCCACAAGAAAACGCCCAGAACATCGGCGGGCAACATTGACTGGAAAAGGGTTACCCAAGTGGTTATCATTCACATCGGAGGCCACCCCCAATGACCGACTCGACCTCGCTCCATCCCGACGACTGGATTTCGCCGCCCGGCGACACTATCGCCGACGTGCTGAAAGAGCGCGGCTGGAGTCAGCAAGCATTCGCAAAAAACGCCTGCATTTCACTGGCCAAGGCCGAGCGGCTCATCAGCGGCGCCGCGCCGATTGACGAAGCGACAGCGGTCACGCTTTCCCGGGTGCTCGGCTCCACCAGCCGCTTCTGGCTCACCCGCGAGGCGCATTACCGCGCCCGAATTCGGCAGTTGCAGGAAGCCGATAAATTGAAACAGCTTGTCCCTTGGTTGGACCAGTTCCCCATCACGGCCATGATGCGAATTGGCTTCATCCCGAAACGCCGCAAGTCCGAGGAAAACAAGCCGGCGATCATGGAAGATTTGCTGACATTTTTCCGCATGGCCTCGCCGGAAATCTGGAGAAAAGTCTATACCAACATGGAGGCATCCTTCCGGCGCGCAAGCAATGACGACCGGACGAATCTGGGCGCTATTTCTGTCTGGCTGAGGGCTGGCGAAAGTCAGATGGAAAGCATCGGATACAGCTCCGAACAATACACGGAAAAGAAATTCGAGAACGCCTTGCGGGAGATTCGCGCTTTGACCGTGGAGCGGCCCGAAAAATTCCAGCAGAAGATGCAAGCGCTCTGCTCTGAGGCGGGCGTGAACCTCGCCCTGGTTCCCGCTATTCCCCGCATACGGGTAAGCGGCGTCGCGCGCTGGGTTGACTCGCAACGGCCGCTGATTCAGTTGTCCCTTTATGGCAAGACAAATGACCGCTTCTGGTTCACTTTCTTTCACGAAGCGGCGCACATTCTCTTGCACTCGAAAAAAGCCGTATTCCTGGACAACGACCACATCGCCGTATCCGCGAACCGCGGCCGTCAGGAACGGGAAGCTGACGACTTCGCGGCAAACATGCTGATACCCCGGAAATATCTCGGCGTGCTCAGGAGCTTGCGACATACAAAAATCGCCGTTCAGGAGTTTGCCAGGGACATCGGAATTCACCCTGGAATTGTCGTTGGGCGAATGCAGCACGAACGCGTGTTGCATTACAGAACTGTTCTGAACAAGCTGAAGGACAAATTCGAATTCCAGCAGAGCGTTGCATGACGCGCGAGACTAAATTCGGCGGTGGCGATTTGCCGCACGGCTGGCGTCGAACCGCGCTCGGCGAGGTATGCGATGCGCAAAAAGGCATTACTCCCCTGCATAGCGGAGTATGCCGATGTTGGAATTCGCCGCGGACGCGCAGACAGCATTAGGGATTGCTTTTCTTACAAGCAG
>RKSI01000011.1 GCA_007570905.1 Gammaproteobacteria bacterium | reverse complement strand
AGAAAAGCGTCTTTCTTGTCGGCGGAGGCGGCGGCGAGCACTTTCTTGTCAATGTAATCCCGCACAATGGGGTACAACTGATAAAACAAAGCGCCGGGCGGCAGTTGGCATTCCGTATCATCGGCGTACTGTCCGGTCAGCGCGGTGGTCATTTCGCAGATTCTTTCCTGCAAGCGTGCCTGTTGACGGAATTCCTCCAGACTTGCCCGGCTGATTTTCCCCGGCCCGTGCAAGGAAAGGCGCCCGGTATTGGCGGGCAACCCCGCTTTCATCTCCACTTTCGACGGAATTTTCCCGCTGTCTATGTGCAGCGGTGCGGTCTTGTCCATGTCGCAGACAATACGGCTGCGGATAGTTTGCCGGTAGCCCTCAACCCGCGGGAAGGAAATCCGGTAATCCTCTCTTTCGGGAACCGCATAAACATGATGGCGCTGCGGTTTCTCCAGGCTGGCGTCATCGGCGGCCTTGACCGTAAAGATGGACAGCGGCACGCCAAGCACGGTGGCAATTTCCTCGCTCATCAACCCGTTTTCGCCGACTTCATATGAAGCGCGCCGCAAGCCGCGCCCGACCACCTGTTCGCACAGCAGTTGCGACATGAACGGGCGCAAGCCGATGATGTGCGTAACCGTGTTGCAATCCCAGCCCTCGGTGAGCATCCCCACGCTGACAATGCAGCGCACATCGCGCCCGGGCGGGTGTTTGTCACGGCCCGTTTTTTCCGCCAGTTCCTCAAAGCCGTCGGGATACTGCGCCCGCCTCTGGCTGTCGCGCGGCCAGTCCATCTTGCCGATGGTGTCCAGCGTGTGACGCATCCAGCGGGTTTGGTCGCTCCTGGTGTTGCCGCTTTCAATTTCTCTCTGCATGTCCGAATACACGCAGATTGTGTTTTCCTTCTCCGCGCTGTTGTGCAATCCGGGCAACTGCGCCCGCGGGATGGTGGGGGTTGGCGGACGGTCTTCGGCCAGCCATTCATACACGACCTTTGCCAGATTCTTCGTCTTGCAGACAATAATAAACACCGGCGGGCGCGGGTCGTCGGACTTTTCCATCTGCTGGCGCAACGCCTCCCACATGCCGCCGAGCATGGCGATGGGCGTGTGTGCATATTTGAGAATCGCCTCCGGTTTGGCGCCGCTCTTTTTGCCGCCGCGTTCGGACGGCGTGAGATGCGGCATAATCCATTTCCAGATGTTGAAATAACCCGGAACACTGTCGCCGGAAGAATCCCGCGCCGCCAATTGCGGAATCTTGACCAACCCCGCCTCAATCGCATCCTGCAAATCAAAACTGCTGACCGTCCACGGGAACATGCGGTTGGTGTCTTTGCCCGCGTTGCCCAGAAAATACGGCGTGGCGGAGAAATCAACGCAAAAGTTGATGCCGCGCAGTTTGTGCACCCGGTCGAGGCCGTCCACCCACACCGTGGCTTCCTTGTAGTAGTTCGCCGCCATTTCCTCGTCGCCGATGAGGCTGTCCTGGTCCTCGCCGTTGCCGTCGCGCAGGCGGTACGCATGATGGGCTTCATCATTGAACACCAGGATATTGCCCCGCGTTCCCAGTTCGGCTTCCAGAACGCGCCGCACAACCGCGGCATCGGACTCGATGTACTTCTCCGCCCTGATTTCCGCCTTTTTGAGATGGCCGCCCTTGTCCTTCTGTTCCGACAGAATGTCCAGAAGCCCAAGCGCGCTCTTGTGTCTGAGATCCTTCTCGGTCATATACCGCCTGCCGCGCGCGGTGGTGTTCTTGTCGCCAATCCACACCGTTTCGCGGACGGAAACACGCTGCCCGGCCTTCACCACCTTGCCGCCGGACTGGGCGCTGCGCGGCTCAAAGCCGTGCCAGTTCATTGTCAGCACCCGTCCGCGCGCCAACTGCGGCATCAGCGCCGGCGGCACAAGATCGCGTGTGCGGTAAATGCTTGCCTCGCCTTTCTTCGGGTCAAGTTCGGCCAGCCGGTCGCGGATGGTCACATTCGGGCAAACCACCAGCACGGCGTCGGAAAAGCGCCTGTCCTGCCTGTTGGCGGCCTTGTTCAGGATGCTCCACGCCGCCAGCATCGCCATGACGGTGGTCTTGCCCGCGCCGGTCGCCATCCGGCAGCACAAGCGATTAAAAGCGGTAAAGCCGTCTCGCTGCTTTTCCTCCCCCGGCTCGTCGCGCGGGATATTGATGCCCTGCAGAAAATCATCGCGCGCCTCAGTCAGAAAAATAATCGTTTCCGCCGCTTCAAGCTGTGCAAAAAATAGGGGATGTTCCCGTCCGGCACGCCGCCAGTAATTGAGCAATTCCATCGTCACCCGGCTGACGTCGCCCTCGCCGCGCAACGCCAGCGGGCGCCATTCGGCAAGCCGTTCGCGCACACGGGACACCAACTGCAACTCTATCGTATAGCCCGCTTCGCGTTCGTTTTCGTTGGTTGTCTGTGCCCCGGGCCGCAGGTAGCTGTAAATCGGCTTGCGCCGCCCGCTGATTTTCTCCGCCGGCTCGTGTTCGTGGATTTTCCAGTGCGCCGCCGGCTCCTCGTACGGCGAGTTGATAATCGGGTCCTTGACTTCTGTTGCGGACATTGCCATTACGACACCCCGAAATGGTCGGCAATTGCATCCAGAATGCGGGTTATTTCAGGGTGAATCTCGTCGGGCTGCATCATCTTGGCAATCTCCGCATAACGGGTGTAGGGGAAGCTCGGCAACCCGGCCTTGTCAAGAATCATAGGCAAGATATTCGTGCGCGCCTTGGTGACTTTAAGATACTCATGTTCCTCCATCGGATTATCCACGACTTCGCCGGGAAGAGATACACGCATGACTTTTTTCATTGCGTCGCCGTTCGCCAGTTCCGCTGTCGGCCCAACAATCCCGGCAACAAACCGGGCGAGCACATCGGGATGCACAAGATAACTCTCAATCTCGTAGCGGCTCCAGCACAATCTCAACAACTTGTCATCAAATTCCAGTTTCCGCCCGGGAATATCTTCGTTGCCGTCACGGTCAATGACTTGAACGCCGCGGATTTCCTCCTGCGCAAGCAGCAGGGCCTCAAAGTGATTATCCGCCTTTATCCCCCGCGCTCCTTGCCTCGTTTCAAACACTGCGGGTTTCCAGAACGGCTGCTCCATAAAACCGGCCAACCTGTGAGACAAGAGATGCGCCCACACAGACAACAAATCCAGATCGGTGTGCCCCTCCAGATAAAGCACCTTCTTTTTTTGACGCGCCAGCACAAGGTCCAGATTGGAAAGCGAGGAGAGGGACAGAACCAGGGACGCTCTTTCAGCATCGTTCGCCAGTTTTCTGGGTGCCCCCACCAGCGCGCAAAGTTCCCTTGGGTCAACCGCATTGATGACAATCTCCGAATGGGTGGCGATAATCAACTGGGAGTTGTTTGTCTGCGCTGCGGATCTCAATTCACTGTAAATGACATCCTGCAAAATGACATGCAGATGCGCGTCCGGTTCGTCCAGTAGCAGCACTGTCCCCTGCCGGGAATTCAGGAAGGTCAGCAACATCAGTACTTGCAGAAATCCGCTGCCGGCGCTGGCGATGTCATACTTCGCCCCGTCGGCACGGTGCCGGTATTCGGCGACAATATTCGGCCCGTCGGTGTTGGGTGGCAGAAGAGTATAACTAAACATTTTTTTTATCGATTGTGTCAGTCGTTCCCATGTGTCCTGATCTTCACTTGCCTCAACCAGCAAATTTCGCAGCACATCCCCGGGCTTTCCCTGCCCCAGCAACTGGTTGATTTTCGGGCGTTGATACACCGGCTCTTCAGTGCTCAAACCAGACATGGCCGGGACAAAAACCGGCCTGGGGAAATTGTCGGAGTTCTTCAACCAGTCCGGCGCTACAGACGCGAGAGGACGAACATAAACCTGTTCACTGCTGTCCCCGATTATCTCTATGGGCACGGGAACATTGCCACAAGTCACTTCTATTTCTATCTTGCTTTTCGCTCTGCGTTGATGCCACAGCAAATCAAAAGTGCGAAGCGGCACGGAGTAAAATGCCTGACGGGCGATAGGCGCCCTCGTATAAGCCCCACCGTGCCGCTGATAATCATTCAATTCCCGCCATCGCGTCAGCGCCAAATGCCAGGTGGCGATGGCTTGCAGCAATGTGGTTTTGCCGGCATTGTTCGGCCCGGCCACAACGACATGGCCGTCCAGATCAAAGGTTTCATCGCTGAAACGCTTGAAATTCCGTATGACAACTCTGGTGATATTCATTCCGCGCCCGCAGTCTTCTTGACCACCATCAATTCATTGCCCCGCTCGTCGAGGACCTTGACGGCAATCTGTTCCCCGGCGACAAACGGCGCGCTGACAGCGCCCCGCAGGTGCTCCCACACAGATTCGTCAAAGTCCGCACGAATGGCTTGACGGATTTTTCCCCACGCCGAAGTACGCGGGAAAAATACCTGGCCGGCGCGGAAACACTGGCCGTCGTAGTCGGTGTCCAGCATCCAGCAAGGCACATCGTCGCCACTCAGCCCGCTGTGTTCCATCGTGGCGGGGTCAAACACATCCAGACCGCGCAGGGTCGCCTGCCACAAATCGCCACCGTCTTCATCTTTCTCTTTCAATTTTTCCAGTTTCACATCAGGCAGGCCGACAACGGCAAATATCTGGCTGGAGCGGGTGTTCTTCAACAGGTCGGCCATCGCCAAATCCGTGCTCGCCTGGGCGTAGGTGGCCGGCAGGCCAAAGGTCGCCTCGCCGCTGTCCACGGTTTTACGCGCGGCAGGCTCTATCGCGAAGGCGATAACGAGCAGCATCTGATAATCTTTTGCGCGCGCCTCTTTGCCGGCCTCAATGACGGCGCGTTCACTGATGGCGCCGTTGGCCGGTCCGAAGACGATGGCGATGGTCTCGCCGTTGTCGGGATTCCCGGCCTCGGCGTGAAGACTCAGGGATTTGGCGGGCGGGCGCACCTTGTCCAGCCGGAAATCCTGATTGCCCGGCAGTTTCAGCACCGGCGACAGGCGCAATACTTCAATCATGCGTTCAATGTGGCTGTCGCCGCCATCCGGCAACAGGTCTGTTTCCCTCACTTGCAACGGAACGGCCTCCGGCGACAATGGCGTCGGCAAAACGGCTTCCACACAGAACGGGCCGGTCACGCGGGTGACATTGCGCTCGGTTTCCGGTTTGTCAACCAGAACCTCTTCCGCCGGCGGCTCGTCGTTGGCGATGGATTTCAGCGTGATGTGCGGGACAATGCCGCCAACCTCCTCGCCCTTTTTGTTTTTCTTGCGGGCATAAACAAAACCGCCAGACGGGCCGCGTTGCTCGTCTTTCAGTTGATAGTACGGATAAGTGGCTGTCAGCAGGCGCTGGCGAGTGAGGGCCAACGGCACGCGGGAGACATCTATGGTAATCCAGCGGCGCCCCCATTGTTCAGCGACAAGTGCGGTAGTACCGCTGCCGCAAGTTGGGTCGAGGACGAGGTCGCCGGGATCGGTAGCCATCAGGAGACAGCGTTCCACCGGCTTGGTTTTTGTTTGGACAACATAGATATTTGTTTCACCAAAAGCACCTCGCGCGGTGTCATCCCACAAATTGGTCAAAGCAACCCCGGGTTGATGTTCCAAATAGAGCTTCTGAAAAATCGAGTTCCCTCGAATTGCCAATATCCCCTTATCAAGGAGCGTGGAAATTTTCTCCGGGTCTATGCTCCATTGCCTATTTGCACCAGGGTGGTATTGTTTCCCTTTGTAGTGAATCTTAACAGTGCGTGTTTTGCTAAAATGCTGGCTGTTAATAGGTGACAGGCGATACTTTCTGCCATCGCCGTCATCAAGATTGTAGTCTTCAATCAATTTGGGAATATCCGCCTTATCCCGAAAGAGATTTCGGACTTTGACCTGTTCAGAATTTTTTGCATACCAAATCAGGTAATCAAACACTCCAGGGAGTTTGGAAGTGCCCGCCTTTCCTGATTTCTGGAATGCGATCTGGCTACAAAAATTCTCCACCCCAAAAACCTCATCCATGACATTCCTCACCAAATGCACATTCTCATCCGAAATCTGCACAAAGCAAGACCCCGTATCGGCCAATAACTCCCGCGCCAACAGCAGACGGCCGCGCATGTAAGTTAACCATGAATGTATGCCCAGTTCCCAGGTGTCGCGGTATGCCTTGACCATCTCCGGTTCGCGGCTGAATGAATCGTCATCACCATCCTTGACATCGCGCTTGCGCACAAACGGCTGAAAATTGCCGCCGAATTTGATTCCATATGGCGGGTCCATATAAACCATCTGCACCTCCCCGCCAAGATTCTCGTATTCCAGCAGCGAGTTCATCACTTGCAGCGAATCGCCGAGTATCAGGCGGTTCTGCCAGCCGTTCAGATGTTCGTACGCGCCGCGAATTTTCTCGCCGATGCTCTTGTTGCCCTCGCCAAACAATTCCAGGTTTTGTTCGCGCCTGGGGTGGCGGCGTTTCAGGGTTTCCAGCACCGCCTGGGTTGAAAGCCGTTCATGCGTGAACAACGGCAGGGTCGGCACCGTAAAACTGCCGCGTTCGGCCTTGCCGGCCCAGTTGAGGAAGGGTGCGGACAGGGCTTTGAGTTTCTCCGCAGCCTGCCGCGCCTGATTCAAGTCGTCGCTGTCAAGAATCTCCCGGATTAACCGCTCGCCTTCACTGCGCGCCCAAGCCTCGTCCCATGCCAGCTCTGGCGACAATGACGAATCATATCTCAGGGTTTTCGGCGGTTTCTTCTTGTCGGGCGGAAAAACATCCTGCGCACCCCCTTCGGGGCGCAACAAGGCTTCTTCCTTGTGGCGATAATCACGCGCGGCTTGGGGCTTTTTGGGCATCGGGAAATGTGATTCCGGCAGGAATAACGGGGATTATACCCTGATTTACTCTTGGCCCTGCGCCGTCCGCCATGCCTGCGCCGCCGCCCGGCAAACCCGTGCCACTCCCTCAACCCCCCGCCCCGCGCCGGCGTTGTCGGCGCTCAAAGAACTTGCGGCGGGCCGCGTCGCCGGGCGGGGCCAGGTCTATCTCGCGTTCCTGCGGGTCAACGCGCATCACGGTGACCTCGGCGACATCGCCCAGCCGCCAGATTTTGCCGCGGCGTCCGCCGACCAGGCGGTGGCGCACCGGGTCGTGCCGGTAGTAGTCGTCGTCCAGCAGGCGGATGTGCAGCAAGCCCTCGACATGCAGGCCCTCCAGTTCAATGAACAGGCCGAACGATGTCACCGCGGTAACCAGGCCGGTGAAAGTCTCGCCGACGCGCTCCTCCAG
>RKSI01000182.1 GCA_007570905.1 Gammaproteobacteria bacterium | reverse complement strand
GTGACCGCAGCCGCGGCCCGGCGGCGAAGCCGCTCGTCGCCGGCGCGCAACTCGAGCGACAACTCGACGCGCGCGGGCACCACATTGACCGCATTCGGGGTCACGCTGAACGCGCCGACATTGCCCATCAGTCCTTCGGTTGCGCGGCAATGCCGCTCGACTTCGGCCACCACTTCGGCGGCGCAGGCCAGCGCGTCGCGGCGCAGATTCACCGGCGTGGTGCCGGCGTGCGCGGCGCGGCCGCGCAACGACACCGACCAGCGCTCAATGCCGCAAATCGCCGTCACCACGCCGAGCGGCAGGTTGTGGTGCTGCAGCACCGGCCCCTGCTCGATGTGCGTCTCGACAAACCCGAGCACCTCGTTTGGCGCGCGCGCCAGTTGCGCGATGCCGTCCGGCTGCGCGCCGTAGTCGCACATCGCCCGGCGCAGCGACACGCCGTGGCGGTCGCATAAATCCAGCACCGCGGCATCGAAAGTGCCGGCCAGCGCGCGCGGCCCGGGCATCGCGGTCGGAAAACGCACGCCCTCCTCGTCGGCAAACGCCAGCACCTCGACGGCAAACGGCAGCGGTGCGTCCTTCAAGTATTCCAAGCAGACGATAGGCAGCACGATGCCTAACATGCCGTCGTAGCGCCCGCCCTGCGGAATGCTGTCCTGATGCGAGCCGAGCAGCAGTGCGCGGCGGGTGCGGGCGCCGTCCCGCCGCCCGATGAGGGTGCCGCATGAGTCGGTATGCGCGGCGAGTCCGGCGGCCTCCATCCAGCCGCGCAGCAGCACCTCCGCGCATCGGTGCTCCTCGGTGAACGGCAGACGCGTGACCCCGGGCCCGGGTTCTGAGCATTGGGCGATGCGCTCGAGACGGCGCATAATCTCAGCGCCGAGCGCATCGCGGTTGGGGGCCGCCGGTTGCATTGCGCTTAGCGCCGCTGCGGGCGGGACAGTGTCGGCAACCGCGACAGGAATTCGCGGTATTCCGCTTGCCGGGTGAGGTGGTACAGCGCCATCAGGTCGGCGACCGGGGTCGCGCTGTCATCGATGCGCAAGTCGAGCGGCGGGTGCTGCGCCGACACCACTTGCAGCGCCGCCGAGCGGGTGCCGCGGGCGTCGCCGCCGGCGGCCGCGGCCGCCGCCAGCGCGGCCAGCAAGCGCGCCGCCATCTCGCCGCGCGTCCCGGCGAAGGCGCGTTTCATGGCCGGCAGCACCCGCTCATTGGCCAGCCAGTTGCCGGCCACCGCGAGGCCGGGCGCCGGGTCGTGCCCCTTGACATCGGGGTTGTCGGCGCCGCTCCAGCCGGCCGCGTTGCCGGCGGCGTCGAGCACCAGCAGTTGCCGCGCCGCGGCGTTGCGGTCGGCGCCGACCACCTGTTGCACAACCTGTTGCGCGGTGCGGCCCCGCGCCAGCGCCTGCATCGCCTGCGTCCCCCAAATCACGCTCACCGCCCGCCCCTGGGTCGCCACCACGCCCACCTCGGCCTCGGCGCGCAGCACCCACGCGCCGACCGCGAGATTGCCCGTGGCGGCCGCGCAACCCAGTTCCCCGGTTTCGCCATCGCGGCTCAAAATGGAAAAGGTCATGTTCTAATTGGTTGAATTTAGAGGAAAATATCCGGGCGAGACCGCATTTTCACGATGACCCGAGCGGGCCACGATGGACCATTTTGCCACAGCGAATGATTTTCGCTAATTATTATGATAAATTATCCCGACTTCCATTACCACCGGAGAAATCATCATGAAAAGTTTGTTTGTTGCCGCCTGGGCGTTTTTAGCCGCCTTCGTCATGCCGGCCACCGCGCAGACGCCGCCGAATGTGTTAGTCGTCGGGCAGATTGCCGAACCCAAGTCGCTCGACCCGGCCACGGTCACCGCGGTCAACGACTTTCGGATTCTAATGAACTTGTATGACGGGCTGGTGCGCTATAAGGACGGCACGCTCGAAGTTGAGCCATCGCTGGCCACCGACTGGCAAATCAGCGACGACGGCCTGGTATACACTTTCAATCTGCGCCGCGGCGTGAAGTTCCACGACGGCGCGGCGTTTGACGCCGAGGCGGTCGAGTTCAATTTCAAGCGCATGCTGGATGAGAACCACCCGTATCACGACACCGGCCCGTTCCCGCTGTCGTTTTTCTTCTCGACCATCACCGAGGTCGAGGCGCTGGGGCGGGACCGCGTGCGTTTCACCCTGAGCGAGCCGTATGCGCCGTTTCTTTCCAACCTCGCCTATCCGACCGGCCTCATCGTGTCGCCCGGGAGCGTAAAAGAGCACCGCGCCGACTTCGGGCGCAACCCGTCCGGCACCGGCGCCTTCCGGTTCGGCGAGTGGGCCTCCAACTCCAAGGTGGTGCTGGAGCGCAACGACGCCTACTGGGGCGGCGCGCCGCCGCTTGAAGCGGTCGTGTTTCGCCCCATCACCGACGGCAACACCCGGGTCGCGGAGATGCTGTCCGGCGGCATTGATGTGATGGTGGAAATTCCGCCCGACAATGTCAAACAATTCGACGGCAACGGCTACCGCCTTCACGAACAGGCCGGCCCGCATGTCTGGTTTTTGATTCTGAACGCCAAGTCGGGGCCGTTTGCGGACAAGCGCGTGCGCCAGGCGGTCAACTACGCCATCGACAAGGAGAAACTGGTCGACAATGTGCTGCAGGGCACGGCCGAGGTGGCCGCCGGGCCGACGCCGCCGGCCTTTGCTTGGGCCTACAACGAGGCGCTCGAACCGTATCCATACGACCCGGACAAGGCGCGCGCATTAATCAGGGCGGCCGGGCACGACGGCGCCGAGTTGACCTTTTATGTGACCGAAGGCGGTTCCGGCATGCTCGACCCGGTGGCCATGGGCGCGGCCATTCAGGCCGACCTGGTCAAAGTCGGGCTGAAGGTCAGAATCGAAACCTATGAATGGAACACTTTTCTCGGCAAGGTCAACCCCGGGCTGGAGGGCAAGGCCGACATGGCGGAGATGGCGTGGATGACCAACGACCCCGATACGCTGCCGTATCTGGCGCTTCGCACCGACGCCTGGCCCGACAAAAAGGGCTTCAATTCCGGCTACTACTCCAACCCGGAGGTGGACGCCCTGCTGGAGGCGGCGCGCACCTCCACCGACCAGTCGGAGCGCGCGCGGCTGTACAAGGAAATGCAGACGCTGGTGCATGAAGACGCGCCGTGGGCGTTCATCGCCAACTGGAAACAAAACGCGGCCACCCGCGACAGCGTCCGCGACTTCAAACTCCAGCCGTCCTTCTATCTCCTGTTGCACGGCGTCAGCAAGCGCTGACAGCCGCCGCGCGGCATGCGCTATGTTATAAGGCGCCTGATGGCGGTCGTCCCGGTGCTGCTGGGGCTGACCGTCATCGTTTTTTCCATCCTGGCGTTTTTGCCGGGCGACCCGGCGACGGCGATTTTGGGGCCGTATGCCACGCCCGAAAATGTCGAGCGGCTGAACCGGCAACTCGGCCTCGACAAACCGCCGGCGCAGCAGTATCTAATCTGGCTCGGCAACATCCTGCAGGGCGATTTCGGCCGCTCTTATTCGCTGAACCGCCCGGTGCTGGACGAAGTGCTGGAGCGCTTCTCCGCCACGCTGATTCTGGCCGGCGCGGCGTTGCTGCTGTGCACGCTGTGGGGCATCCTCATCGGCGTGAGATGCGCGGTGGGGCAATACGGCTGGTCCGACCGGTTGCTCACATTGACGGCGGTGGTCGGCATCTCGGTGCCGTCGTTCTGGCTGGGACTGCTGGCCATCCTCGCTTTCTCGGTCAACCTGCGCTGGCTGCCGGCCAGCGGCATGTTCGCGGTTTACGGCGGCGGCGGGGCGGCCGACCTGGCGCGGCACCTGATTTTGCCGGCGCTCACCCTGTCGGTGGTCGCCACCGGCGTCATCGCCCGCCTGACGCGCTCGGCGATGCTCGAAGTGCTGCGCCAGGATTTCATATGCGCGGCGCGCGCCAGGGGGGTCGGCGAGCGCCGGGTGATTTACCGGCATGCGTTCAAGGCCGCGCTGGTCACTATCATCCCGGTCATCGGTGTGCAGGCCGGGTTTGTGCTCGGCGGCGCGGTGTATGTCGAAACCGTGTTCCAGTGGCCGGGCGTCGGGCGCATGTTGGTGCAGGCCATTTCCACGCGCGATATTCAACTGGTTCAAGGCGGCGTGGTGGTGGTGGCCGCCAGTTATGTGCTGCTCAATCTGCTCGCCGACCTGGCTCAGCACGCCCTCGACCCCAAAATCAAAACATGAGCGGCGCGCGCGTTGCGGCGGCGGCGCTTTTTGTTCGCCACCGGCCAGCCGGGGTCGGTGCGCTGGTGCTGTTAGTCGTCGCCGCGCTGGCGGTGGCCGCGCCGCTTCTGCCGCTTCACAACCCCGACCTGACCGACCTCGCCAACCGCCTGCAACGGCCCGGCGCGCCGGGGCATCCG
Organism: Gammaproteobacteria bacterium; assembly: GCA_007570905.1. Taxonomy (GTDB): domain Bacteria; phylum Pseudomonadota; class Gammaproteobacteria; order Poriferisulfidales; family Oxydemutatoraceae; genus Oxydemutator. The sequence goes on along the minus strand of RKSI01000182.1, from coordinate 2,866 downwards.
TTCGGCACCGACCACCTCGGCCGCGACCTGCTCGCCCGCCTGGTGTGGGGCACGCGCCTGTCGTTAGCGGTCGGCGTGTTCGCCTCGCTCATCGCCGCGTTGGCCGGCTCGTGCATCGGCATTGCCGCCGGCTTCTTCGGCGGGCGGACCGATTACCTGCTGATGCGCGGCATCGACATGCTGATGGCGTTTCCCTACATCCTGCTGGCGTTGGCCATTGTCGCGGCGCTCGGTCCCGGGTTGCTGAACGCCTTGTATGCGGTCGCCATCGTCAACATTCCGTTCTTCGCGCGCAGCGTGCGCGGCGCCACCGCCACCATCGCGCACCGCGAATTCGTCGATGCCGCGCGCCTCGCCGGCATGCGCAGCGGGCGCATCATCGCCGGCGAAATTCTGCCCAATGTCGCGCCGGTCATCACGGTCGCCATGTCCACCACCATCGGCTGGATGATTCTCGAGACCGCCGGTTTGTCGTTCCTCGGCCTCGGCTCGCAGCCGCCGCAGGCCGACCTGGGTTCCATGCTCGGAGAAGGGCGCAAGTCGCTGATTAACGCCCCGCATGTGTCGGTCGTGCCCGGGGCGATGATCTTCATTATCGTGGTCAGCATCAACCTGCTCGGCGACGGCATCCGCGACTTGCTCGACCCGCGCCTTCGCGCCGGCGCGTTGTCGCGACCGGCGCCGGTGACCCGCATCGAGCGCGCCGCAACGGGCGCCGATGACGCGCACCCGCCGGGCGGCGCGCTGCTACAGGTGCGCGGCCTGCACACCCGCTTCGTCAGCGCCGGCGCGCGCGCCCAGTATGCGGTCAACGGCGTCGACCTGGCGGTGGACGCCGGCCAGTGCCTGGGTCTCATCGGCGAGTCGGGTTCGGGCAAATCGGTCACGGCGCTGTCGTTGCTTGGCCTCGCGCCGTCGCCGCCGGCGGTGATCAGCGGCGGCCGGGTATGGCTGGCGGGCGAGGACCTGTTGGGCGCCAACTTCGAGCGGTTGCGCGCCATTCGCGGGCGCCGGGTGTCCTATATCTTCCAGAACCCGATGGCGGCGTTGCATCCGCTGATGACGGTCGGCGCGCAGTTGACCGAGGCCATTCGCTGCCACCGCCGGGTGCCGCGCCGGGCGGCGCTTGATGAGGCGGTCGGCCTGTTGCGCCGGGTGCGCATTCCCGGCCCCGAGGCGCGCGCGCGCTGTTACCCGCATGAATTGTCCGGCGGCATGCGCCAGCGCGTCGGCATCGCGCTGGCGCTGGCCAACTCGCCTGAACTGGTCATCGCTGATGAGCCGACCACGGCGCTGGATGTCACCGTGCAGGCGCAGATTCTGCAACTGCTGGCGCAACTGCGCCGCGAGCGCAACCTGGCGCTGATTTTTGTCACTCACGACTTTGCGGTGTTGTCGCAGTTGTGCGACCGGGTCGCGGTGATGTATGCCGGGCGCATCGTCGAAAGCGGCGCCACGCATGACATTCTGTCCCGCCCGGCGCATCCGTATACCGCCGGGTTGATTCGCTGCGCGCCGCGGTTGGGCGCCGGTCGGCGGCCGGCGGCGATTCCCGGCTTGCCGCCGGCCGCCGACCACCGGCCGCGCGGCTGCGCTTTTGCGCCGCGCTGCGAGCGGGCACGGGCGGCGTGCGAGGCCGGGGCGGTTGCGCCGGCCCGGCTGTCGGCGACCCGCCGGGTGCGCTGTCTCTATCCGCTGGAGGCGGCATGACCGCGGCCCTGGAAGCATGGCGCTTGTCGAAGACTTTCGGCGGCGGCCGGCGGTGGTTCGGGCGCGCCCGGGCGCCGGTATGCGCGGTGCGCGAGGTCAGTTTCCGCGTGGCGGCCGGCGAGACGCTCGGCATCGTCGGCGAATCCGGATGCGGCAAGACCACGCTGGCGCGCATGTTAGCCGGCCTGTTGCCGCCGAGCGGCGGGCGCATCACCGTCGACGGCAAAGACCCGCGCGCCGGCGCCGGCGCGTGGGGCGGCCTCGTTCAATATGTTTTTCAGGACCCGTTAGGCGCGCTCAATCCGCGCAAGACCATCCGCCAAATCATGCACGCGCCGCTGCGCCATCTGCTCGGCATGGAGGCGCCGGCGCGCGCGGCGCGCATCGCGGAGTTGTTCGATGCGGTCAACCTGCGGAGGGAATTTCTCGACCGTTATCCGCATGAATTCTCCGGCGGGCAGGCGCAGCGCATCGGCATCGCCCGCGCGTTAGCCGCCAATCCGCGCATCGTGGTGCTGGACGAGCCGGTGTCGGCGCTGGATGTGTCGGTGCAGGCGCAGGTGTTGAACCTCCTCGCGGATTTGCAGCGGGCGTATCATCTGACCTATCTTCTAATCAGCCACGACTTGGCCGTGGTCGAGTCGGTCAGCGACCGCGTCGCCGTGCTGTATTGCGGCGCCATCGTCGAACTGGCCGATGCCGCCGAGGTGTTCGCGCGCGCGCGCCATCCGTATACCCGGCTGCTGGCCGACAGCGCGCCAGTGTTGGGGCGCAAACCGGCGCCCGCCGCCGCCGGGGAATTGCCGGATGCGCCGCCGCGCGGCTGCGCTTTCGCCGCGCGGTGTTCGCGTGCCGGCGACGCCTGCCGCCGCCGCGCGCCCGAACCCGTTTGCACGCGGGGAGAGAATTATGTCCGTTGCTTCCACCCCGTCGAAACCCCGCAGTAAACCGCGCGCCCGAGGGCGCGCGCCGAACCGCCCGAGCGCGGTGTCCGAGGCGATTAAGTCGCTGATTCGCGACCACGACATGAAGCCCGGCGAGCGCTTGCCGCAGGAGCCCGACTTAATCGGCGCGTTCGGCGTGAGCAAAGGCACCATCCGCGAAGCGCTGAAAATACTGGAGACGCAGGGGTTGATTCAGATGCGCACCGCCCACG
>RKSI01000073.1 GCA_007570905.1 Gammaproteobacteria bacterium | reverse complement strand
CGGCAACACCGCCAGCGGCATAACCGACACCGTCGGCACCCCCGCCGCCACCAACGCCGACAGCACCACAGACAACCCCCCCGCGCCGCAGCATGAAACCGACGCCCGACGGCAAGACCCGCCCGTCCGCCGAGACTGACACCGACCGGCCCATCGTCTCGCACCTGGCCGAGTTGCGCCAGCGGCTGCTGAGAATATTCATCGGCATCGGCGCGGTCTTCCTGGCGCTGTTCCCGTTCGCCAACCCGATTTACAACTACCTGTCGGCGCCGCTGGTCGCCTACCTGCCGCAGGGCAGTTCCATGGTCGCCATTGAGGTCGCGTCGCCCTTCCTGACGCCGTTCAAGATGACGATGCTGCTGGCGCTGGTCATCTCGCTGCCGCTGATCTTCCACCAACTGTGGGGCTTTGTCGCGCCGGGCCTCTACCGCAGCGAAAAGCGCGTCGCCTTCCCGCTGCTGCTCTCCAGCACGCTGCTGTTCTACGCCGGCATGGCGTTCGCCTACTTTGTCGTGTTCCCGCTGATGTTCGCGTTCTTCACCGGCATCGCGCCGCAGGGAGTGACGGTGATGACCGACATTGGCCGCTACCTTGATTTTGTCGTCAAGATTTTCATCGCGTTCGGCATCGCCTTTGAGGTGCCGGTGGTCACGCTGGTGCTGGTCAAGGCCGGCACGACGACGGTTGAAAACCTGTCGCGCAAGCGCCCCTACATCATCGTCGGCGCCTTCGTCGTCGGCATGATGCTGACGCCGCCGGATGTCATCTCGCAGGTGCTGCTGGCGGTGCCCATCTGGCTGCTGTTTGAACTCGGCCTGCTGCTGGCGCGCCTGCTGGAGCGCGGCGCCGAGAAACCGGCAAGCGGCGCGCCGCCGCTGAACGAAGGAAAGCCTTGAACCGCGCCCGCGTCTCCGCTACATTATCCCGCAGCCCGACACCCGCAGCCCGACACCCGACACCCGCAACCCTGCCCGCGCTCACACCCTCGCCCTCGCCCGCAACCCACACCGACACCCGCAACACCGCCCGCGCTTACACCCGCAGCCCGACACCCGCAGCACTGCCCGCGCCCGCAACCCCGCAAACCATTCATGCCCGCAACCCCTTCCGGCGTCAACCGGACGCTGCTGATTATCATTGACGGCTTCGGCATCAGCCCGGGCAAGACCAACAACGCCATTTATCTCGCCAACACGCCGCGCCTCGACCGCTTTTTCTCCGACTACCCGCACACGCTGCTGGAGGCGTCCGGGCCTTCGGTCGGCCTGCCGCCGGGGCAAATCGGCAATTCCGAGGTCGGCCACATCACGATGGGCTGCGGCTGCGTCGTGCCGCAGGACCTGGTGCGCATCAACAACGCCATTGAGGACGGCAGTTTCTTCGACAACCCGTCGCTGGTCTTCATGATGAAGAAGGCGAAGGGCGCCGACCGCCCGATTCACCTGCTCGGCCTGGTCTCCGACGGCGGCGTGCACTCGCATGTCAGCCACCTGCTGGCGCTGATTCGGCTGGCGCGCGAGCAGGGCTGCCGTCCGATGGTGCATGTCATCACAGACGGGCGCGACACGCTGCCGCGCTGCGCGCACAAGTTCATCAGCCGGATCAACGAGCCGCTGCGCCAGGCCGGCGGCGTCATCGCAACCATCATGGGCCGTTATTACGCGATGGACAGGGACAACCGCTGGGAGCGCACCGGCAAAGCGTGGCGCGCGCTGGCGCTGAACGAGGGCGCGCGCGCAAACAGCGCCGAAGACGCCGTCACCGCGGCCCACCGCGCCGGCACCGGCGACGAGTTCATTGAACCGACGGTGCTGCCGGGCGCGCAGCCGATTGCCGGCGAAAACGCCATCCTGTTCAACTTCCGCAACGACCGCCCGCGCCAACTGGTGAAGGCGCTGGCCATCGCCGACTTCAACACCTTCGACCGCGGCGCCGCCGAACTGGCCGACATCGCCACGATGACCGAGATAGACCAGTCTTTCCCGTGCCTGATTGCGTTCTCGCCCATCCGCCCCCGCGCGACGCTCGCGCGCGTCATCAGCGACGCCGGCCTGAAGCAGTTCCACTGCGCCGAGACCGAGAAATACCCGCATGTCACCTTCTTCTTCAACGGCGGCATAGAGCAGCCGCTGCCGGGCGAGGAGCGCGCGCTGATAGACTCGCCCAAAGTCGACACCTACGACATGCAGCCGGAGATGAGCGCGCGCGAAGTCGCCGACGCCACCATCGCCGTGCTGAAAAAGCGCGAGCATGTCTTTGCCGTCGTCAATTTCGCCAACGCCGACATGGTCGGACACACCGCCACGCCCGGGCCGATTATCAAGGCGGTGGAAACGGTGGACCGCGAGACCGGGCGCCTGGTGGACGCGGCGCTTGAACACGGCTGGACAACGCTGATTACCGCCGACCACGGCAACTGCGACGAGATGCTCGACACCGCCACCAAGCAGCCGAACACCCAGCACACGACCAACCCGGTGCCGTGCCTGATTGTCGGCAAAGACAAGATGCCCGGCCACCTGGCGAGCGGTTGCAGCATCAGCAGCATCGCGCCGACGGTGCTCGACCTGATGGGGCTTGAGATTCCCGGCGAGATGGAAGCGCCGTCGGTCATCGTGGACTGACGCCGCGGCGCACGCCGTGCCGGGAACACCATCAATGCCGCTATCGCGGCGGCAAACGCCGTGCCGGGAACGGCGTCCGGCGGGCGTCCGGCGGGCGCGGCCCCGGAAAGCTCAGGAAGCGGCGCGCGAGGCGCGCGCGGCGTAGTTGCGCAGCACCTGATACACCCGTTGCAACGGATAATCCTTGCGAACCGGAATCACGGTGCCGCCGTCGCGCGTGCGCGCGCGGTATGAACCCATCAACTGCCGGCGTATCTCCGGCTGGTATTCCTCGAAGTCGTGCAGCAGTTTGCGTTTGACCCTGCCTTCCACTTCAATCTCGCGCCGCCCCACCAGCACATATTCGCGCTGGTAGCCGCCGACCTTCAGCCCCTTGAAATAAACCCGGTAGCGCACTTCCGGGCAAACCTTCACGCGCGCCGCGACTTCGGGGCTGCCGCCGGCGCCGAGGCACAGTTTGCGGGTGTAGGTCAGGTGCCGCGGCGTTACGACGACATCCCACGCGCTCACCGCCGCCTCCAGCAGCGACACATCCTCGCGGCGTTCGCGGCGCATCGCCTCGCCGCGGCTTTGGCGCCGGCGGCTTTCCTCAAAGCCTTCGTATTCGTCCGCCGCCGGAGCGCGGCGCGCGGGCGCGGGCGCGTCGCCGCAAATCGCGGCGACCTGGTCGCGGCTGAAACCTTTTTCAAGGAAATAATTCACATCGTCGCGCGAACACTCCGCGCACGCGCCGCCGCCCGCCAGCAGGCAGGCCGCAAAGACCATGGTTTTCTTCGTGTTCAACGGCACAGGATTTTTGTCGTTTGCGCGTGGTCGGAGTGAGAGGATTTGAACCTCCGGCCCCTGCCTCCCGAAGGCAGTGCTCTACCAGGCTGAGCTACACTCCGAGCGCCACAGGCGCGGATAATAGCACAACGCCGCCGCATCGGCGCAACACCGGCGCCGCATCAACACTGCTGCGCCGCGGCGATGCTTTCAAACTCGCGGACGATGGCGGCGCGCGACTGCTCGGCAAGGCGGCGGCGGTCGGATTCGCGCGGGTCTATCGGCGGCATGAAACCGACCACGGCCTCAACCGACTTCTCCCGCAGCAGCGGCATCAGGTGCCGGAACAGCGGCTGGTTTCTGACAAAAGGCACCAGCGCGTTGACGCCGCCGCCGGGCGCGGGATAGCGCAGCGCCACCGGCTGCACCGGCACGCCGGCGTCTATCGCGGCGGCCAGCATGCGCGGGTAAAACGGCCTGATGGCGGTGCCGTCGGAAGTGGTTCCTTCGGGAAACACCGCCACCGCCATGCCCTGCGACAGGCGCGCGTTGATCGCGTCCAGCGCGTTGCCGGCGCCGCTGCCGCGGCGCATGAAAACGGTGCCGAAACGCGCGGCGAGAAAGCCGAACACAAACCAGCGCCGCACCTCGGACTTGGACAGAAAACACGCCGGGCTGACGCTGCCGATGACCAGGATGTCAAGCCACGAGATGTGGTTGGAGACAATCAGCCGCGCGCCTTCGGACGGTTCGCCGCGCACGCGCACATGGATATTCAGCAGGCGCAGGCAGCGCGCCATCAGCCAGCGCATCAGTTGCCGCTGAAAGCGGCTGAAACCGGCGTCCTCGCGCGCCGGCAGCAGGAAAAGCGACAGCACCAGCGCCAGCAGTACATGCGACCCGGCCAGCACGACGCGGGCCGCAAACCGCAGCGTTCTCATCCGGCGAATGTGGCGGCGCCGGCGCGCAGGTGTTGCGCCAGCGCGCCGAGGTCGTGCAGCGGCGCGTCGCAGACAGTGCCGCGGCACGGATACGCAACCGCCGCGCCCGCATCAGACGGCGCGCGCTTGTCGGCGAACGCCGGCGGCAGGTCTTGCGCGTGCGCCGGAATGGCGAAGCACAGCCGCGCCGGATGGTAATGGCGCGCCGTCTCCGCCAGCCATTGACGCAGCGTCTCGTCGCCGCCCCTGATAATGACAATCTCGGGCGGCTCGCACTGCTCGGCGTGCGCTTTCAGCAGCGTCGTGTGGTGTTCCGGCGCGCGCTGCATCGCCGCCGCCGCCTGCTCCAGCGCGCGCGCCGCCGCGCGCAGGTAGCGTTCCTCTCCCAGCATCATGCCGATACGCCCGAGCGCGACCGCGGCGGTTCCGTAGCCGGACGGCGTCGCCTCGTCGGCCAGCACGCGCGGGCGCTGAATCAAACTCTCGTGGTCGTGCGGCGTGAAATAAAAGCCGCCGCGCTGCGTGTCTTCGTATTGTTCCAGCAGCGTGTCGGCAAGGCGCACCGCAAACAGAAAGTCGCCGCCGTCCCAGCGCGCCTGGCTCAGGCACAGGATGGCGTCCATCAGAAAAGCGTAGTCGTCCAGGTAGGCGTTGAGGCGCGCGCGCCCGTCGCGGCAGGTCGCAAGCAAACGCCCGTCGCGCCACATCACCCGGCGGATGAACGACAGCGCGCGCCGCGCCGACGCCTCGTATTCGGGTTCGCCGAAGCGGTAGGCGGCCTCGGCCATGCCCTTGATCATCAGCGCGTTCCAGCCGGTCAGTATCTTGTCGTCGCGCGCCGGCGGCGTGCGCTCAAGGCGGCGGTTGAACAGCGTCTCGCGCGCGCGTTGCAGCAGGCCGCGCACCTCATCGGGCGCGCGCTTCAGATGTTGCGCCGTCTGCTCCGGGGTGCGCCATTCGGCCAGATGATGACGGCCCTCGAAATTGGCGCGCCGGTCGAGATGGTAGCAGTGCCGGACAACCTGGCGCTCGTCCTGCGGCAGTTCTTCCAACTCGCGCTCGCTCCAGACATAATACGCGCCCTCGCCTTCCTCCGAATCGGCGTCCAGCGTTGAACAATAACCGCCTTCGGGCAACTGCATCTCGCGCATCACCCAGCGCGCGGTCTCGCGCGCCTTGTCGCGCAGCATCGCGCCGCCGCCGGCGCTCCACGCCCGCGCCAGCAGCCCGAGCAGCGGGCCGTTGTCGTACAGCATCTTCTCAAAGTGCGGTATCTCCCAGCGCTCGTCCACCGAGTAGCGGTAAAAGCCGCCGCCAATCTGGTCGTACACGCCGCCGCGGCTCATCCGCTCCAGCGTGAACAGCGCGATGTGCGCGCTGCGCGCGCGCGCTGCGGGCGGCGCGCCCCGCGCCCAGTAATCCAGCGCCCACTCCAGGCACGCGCATTGCGGAAACTTCGGCTCGGTTCCAAGGCCGCCGTGCTCCGGGTCAAACAGGTTTTCCAGCGCGCGCGCGGCGGCGTCCTGCAACTGCGGCGCCGGCGCCGCCGCGGCGTCGTCCGGCCCGTAGATTTTGGCGAGGGCGCCGCGCACGGCGGCGGCGTTGTCGCGTATCTCGCCGCGCCGGCTGCGGTAATAATCGTGGGCGAGGCGCAACACCTCCTTGAACGACGGCAGGCCGTGGCGCGGCTGTTTCGGAAAGTAGGTGCCGCCGAAGAAAGGCGACTGGTCGTCGGCGGCGAGAAACATCGTCAGCGGCCAGCCGCCGGTGCGCCGCGTCAGCAGCAGTTGCGCGGTCTGGTATATCTTGTCGATGTCGGGGCGCTCCTCGCGGTCCACCTTGATATTGACGAACAGTTCGTTCATCAGCGCGGCGGTTTCGGCGTCCTCGAACGATTCGTGCGCCATGACATGGCACCAGTGGCAGGCCGAATAACCGATGGACAGCAGCACCGGCTTGTCTTCGGCGCGCGCCTTTTCAAGCGCCTCGGCGCCCCACGCAAACCAGTCCACCGGGTTGTCGGCGTGCTGCTGCAAATACGGACTGGTTTCCTCCGCGAGACGGTTTTTGCTGTGAGACATGGTGCGGCGCCCTTGCCGGGCCGCCCTATCTTACCCGACATCGGCGGCGCGGCGGGCGATAAGTTACCATAGCGTATATGCTGGTGTTTCCCGAATTCGACCCGGTCGCCGTTTCCATCGGCCCGCTGCAGGTGCGGTGGTACGGCCTGATGTATCTGGCCGGTTTCGCCGCCTTTTACCTGCTGGGCACGCGGCGCGGGCAATTGGCGTGGCGGAAGGTGCGCGCCGCGCAGGTCGGCGACCTGCTGTTTTACGGCGTGGTCGGCGTCATCATAGGCGGGCGCGCCGGCTATGTGGTGTTTTACCACTTCGCCGCGTTCGCCGCCGACCCGCTGATGCTGTTTCGCGTCTGGGAAGGCGGCATGAGTTTTCACGGCGGCCTGCTGGGCGCCGCCGGCGCGATGCTGTTCTTCGCGCGCAAGAACGGCCTGCGGTTTCTTGAAGTCGCCGACTTCGCCGCGCCGCTGGCGCCCGTCGGCCTCGGCGCCGGGCGCGCCGGCAACTTCATCAACGGCGAATTGTGGGGGCGCGCGACCGACCTGCCGTGGGGCATGGTCTTTCCGATGGCCGGCGATGTCGCGCGCCACCCGTCACAATTGTATGAACTGCTGCTGGAAGGCGTCGTGCTGTTCGCGGTCTTGTGGGTTTATTCGGCGAGGCCGCGCGGCATCGGCGCCGTCAGCGGCATGTTCGCGCTGCTCTACGGCGTGATGCGCTTCGCCGCCGAATTCTTCCGCGAGCCGGACGCCCACATCGGCTTCATCGCCTGGAACTGGCTGACGATGGGGCAGTTGCTGTCGCTGCCGCTGATTGCCGTCGGCGCGGCGCTGATGGTGATGAGCAGACAGACGGCGGCCAGCCCGCGCTGAACGGGCGGT
>RKSI01000071.1 GCA_007570905.1 Gammaproteobacteria bacterium | reverse complement strand
CTTTGATGTTCAACATGACGGATTGCCGGCCCCGCATCACCCCGCGTCCGGCCTTCGCCGCGGCAACGCAATGCCGGTATTTGCCGGAAATTATAACACTGCCTGATGCCATTCCCCTTCAACAATCCGGGGAAAACGCGCCTGTCAGCGCGGGGCGTGGTAGCAGCCGGTTACGCCGTTGGGGGACAGCACGAACTGCCACAACTGGTTGCTGCGCGAGCGGAACGAGCCGGCGCAGCTCAGCAGGTAATATGTCCACATCCGGCAAAAGCGCTCGTCGGCGGCCTGCTCTATGCGCCCGCGGTTTTTGAGGAAATTGCGGTGCCAGGCGGTCAGCGTCTTGTCGTAGTCGGCGCCGAAGTTCTGCACATCCTCCATGACAAAGCGGCCCTCGCACGCGCGGCTGATTTGCGCGAGCGACGGCAGCATGGAGTTCGGGAAGATATAGCGCTCTATCCACGGGTCGGTCCTGGTCAGCGAATACGACGAGCCGATGGTGTGCAGCAGAAACAGGCCGTCCTTTTTCAGCACGCGGCGCGCCGCGTCGAGATAGGTGCGGTAGTTCTTGTGGCCGACATGCTCGAACATGCCGATGGAATAAACGCGGTCGTATTCGCCGCCGAGGTCGCGGTAATCCTGCAGGCGGATTTCCACCGGCAGGCCGCGGCAGGCGGCGCGCGCGTATTCGGACTGGCGCTGCGACACCGTGATGCCGGCGACCGAGACGCCGTATTGTTCGGCGGCGAAGCGCGCCGCGCCGCCCCAGCCGCAGCCGATGTCGAGCACCTTCATGCCCGGGCGCAGGCCGAGTTTGTCGAATATCAGCCGCAGTTTGGCCTGCTGCGCGTCGTCCAGGTTTTGCGCGTCCTTCCAGTAGCCGCAACTGTAGTTCATGCGCGAGTCGAGCATGTTCTCGAACAACTGCGTGCTGAGGTCGTAATGCCGCTCGCCGACATGGAAGGCGCGCCCGGCCTTTTGCAGGTTCAGCAGCAGCGACTGCAACAGGTCGAGGAGGTCCACCGCCGACACGGTTCGGCGGTCCAGTCCCGCCGTCAGCAGCCGCGTGAACAACTGGTCGAGGCGCTCGCAGTCCCACCAGCCGTCCATGTACGCCTCGCCGAGGCCGAGCGAACCCCGCAGCATCACGCGCCGATAGACGGCGGGGTTGTGGACGCGGATGTCCCACGCATTGGCGCCGTTGATTTCAACGCCGGCCTGGGCCAGCAGCGCGCCGTATTTGTGTTGCAGACGTTTGTTCATGCCCCTCTTGATGCACATCTGATGTCCGGGTGATGCCCGCGTCATGCCCCGCGTTCATGTTCCGCGCCCATGCCCCGCGCCCATGCCCCGAAGGCGCGTCAATGCTACCATATAGGCCCGCGCTGGCCGGCGCGCGCCGCCGGTGCGCGGTTGCCGCCGGTTCACGCGCGGTTTTGTCACTCTTGCGGATGAGTTCTTGATGAGTTCCGAAAAAAACAAACTGCGAAAAGCCGTGTTTCCGGTGGCCGGTTACGGCACCCGCTTTCTGCCGGTTACCAAGGCCAGCCCGAAGGAAATGCTGCCGATTGTGGACAAGCCGCTGATTCAATACGCGGTGGAAGAGGCGGTGGAGGCCGGCATTGAGGTGCTGATCTTCGTCAACAACAAAAGCAAGCGCGCGATTGAGGATTACTTCGACGACGCGCGCGAGTTGTCCGACCACCTCGCGCGCAAGAACCGGCCCGCGCTGCTGGAGAAGATTACCGGCATCGTTCCCGCCGGCGTGTCGTGCGTCAACCTGCGCCAGACCGAAGCCAACGGCCTCGGCGACGCGGTGCTGTGCGCCGAGGCGGTGGTGCACGACGAGCCGTTCGCGGTGCTGCTGGCCGACGACCTGGTGCGGAGCGACGGCGCCGGCTGCCTGAAACAGATGACCGATGCGTGGCAAAACGGCGGCGGCACGATGCTGGCGCTGGAAGAGGTCGCGGCGCAGGCGGTCAGCCGCTACGGCGTCATCGGCGGCGCGCGCGGCGGCGACGGCCTGTGGCGCGTCGAGCAACTGGTCGAGAAGCCGCCGCCCGCCGAGGCGCCGAGCCGCATGGCGGTGATTGGCCGTTACATCCTGCAACCGGGCATTTTTGATCATTTAAGAAACACGCGCCCCGGCGTCGGCGGCGAACTGCAACTCACCGACGCGATTGCGCGGCAAATCGGCTCGCAGCCGGTGCGCGGCCTGAACTATGAAGGGCGGCGCTACGACTGCGGCAGCAAGTTGGGCTATCTGCGCGCCAATGTTGAATACGCGCTGGAACACCCCGACATCGCCGGCGAGTTCCGCGATTATCTGAAAAATCTGAAACTGCCGTAGCAGGCAGCCGCGCCGTGCGCCCCGTCATGCGCCAATACCGGCGGCGGGTGTTCAGGCCGGACGCCGCCGTGCGGCAATGAACGCGGCCTGAACCTGCGAGGCAGGCGGCGTGTCATCAGGCCGAACGCCCCGCCGCGCCTCCCGTAACGCGCTCGACGAAAGCGCGAATATCGCGCTCAATGCCGCCGGCGTCCAGCCGCGCCTCATGCAACTGCTCTTCACGCGAGGCGTGGTCCTGGAAAACATCCGGCAGTCCGAGGTTCAATACCGGCGCCGCCGCGCCCGCGGCGGCCAGGCATTCATTGACGGCGCCGCCGGCGCCGCCGGCGACGACATTGTCCTCAATCGTCACCAGCCAGTCGTGCGCGGCGGCCATCTCGCGCAGCAGCGCGTCGTCCAGCGGCTTGACAAAGCGCATGTCCACGACGCTCGCGTCCAGTCTTTCCGCCGCCTCAAGCGCCGCGGCGGCGGGGCTGCCGAAGGCCAGAATCGCGCCGCCGCGCCCGCGCCGCAGCACCGCCGCCTTGCCGACCTCTATTGTCTCCAGGCCGTCGCCGGGGTCGGCGCCCGGCCCCGCCCCGCGCGGGTAGCGCACCGCCGCCGGCGCATCAAGCGAGAACGCGGTCGTCAGCATCTTGCGCATCATCGTCTCGTCCATCGGCGTCATCACGACGGCGCCGGGAATGCAGCGCAGGAAACTCAAGTCAAAACTGCCGGCGTGCGTCTGGCCGTCCGGCCCGACGACGCCGGCGCGGTCTATCGCAAACACCACCGGCAGTTTCTGCAGCGCGATGTCGTGTATGAACTGGTCATAGCCGCGCTGCAAAAAGGTGGAGTAAATTGCGACCACCGGCTTCAGCCCGGCGCAGGCCATGCCCGCCGCCAGCGTCAGCGCGTGCTGCTCGGCGATGCCGACATCAAAATAACGCTTCGGAAAACGCCGCTCAAACTCCACCAGCCCGGAACCCTCGCGCATCGCCGGCGTGATGGCGACCAGGCGCGGGTCGCGCGCGGCCATGTCGCAAACCCAGCGGCTGAAAACCGAAGTCCAGGACGCCGGCGCCTTCGCCTGCGGCGCGGGCTTGACGACGCCCGCCGCCGGGTCAAACGCCGGCACCGCGTGGTAGCCCACCGGATCCTGCTCGGCGGGCGCATAGCCCTTGCCCTTGCGCGTGATGACATGCAGCAGGCGCGGGCGGCTCATCTTTTTCAGGTTGCCGAGCGTTTTCACCAGTTGCGACACATTGTGCCCGTCCACCGGGCCGTAGTAATGCACATTCAGTTCCTCAAACATCGTGCCCGGCACTATCATGCCCTTGATGTGCTCTTTGGTGCGCCGCGCCAGTTCGCTGACCGGCGGCAGCGGCTCCAGCAGCCGCCTGCCGCCGGCGATGACCTGCGCGTAGGCCGGGCTGGACAGGATGCGCGTCAGGTAATTGCTCATCGCGCCGACATTCGGCGAGATGGACATCTCGTTGTCGTTCAGCACAATCAGCACATCATACTGGGCGCCGCCGAGGTGGTTCAGCGCCTCGTAGGCCATGCCGGCGGTCATGCCGCCGTCGCCGATGACCGCGGCCACCTTGCGCCGCTCACCGAGCAAACCGAAGCCCGCGGCCATGCCAGCGGCGGCGCCGATGGAGGTGCTGGAATGACCGACGCCGTAGTTGTCGTATTCGCTCTCGCCGCGTTTCGGGAACGGCGCGAGGCCGCCGCGTTTGCGGATGGTTTCAATCTCGCGCTTGCGCCCGGTGAGTATCTTGTGCGGGTAGCACTGGTGGCCGACATCCCACACCAGCACATCGCGCGGCGTGTCAAACACATAGTGCAGCGCGACCGTCAGTTCAACCGCGCCGAGGCCGGCGGCGAAGTGGCCGCCGCAGCGCGCCACCGACTCAATCACAAACGCGCGCAGTTCGTCGCACAGGTGCGGCAGGTCCGACGCCGGCAGTTGCCGCAGGTCATGCGGCCATTCAATCGCGTCCAGCAAACGCCGCCACGCCGCGCCGCTCACCGCGCCTCCGCTGCGCCGCTCATCATGCCGCGCTCATCATGCCAATCGCCATGCCCGCGCGCCCATCAAAGGCCCTGCCCGGCGATGCAGCGGGTGATGCCGCGCAACATCGCGCAGCCGCCGCCGGCGTTTTCCAGTTGCGCCAGGCAGCGCGCGCCGAGTTGTTCCAGTTCGCGCCGCGCCCGTTCGGCGCCGAGCACCGAGATATAGGTCGGCTTGTGCTGGCGGCGGTCGGAGCCGCGCGGCTTGCCGAGCGCCGCCGTCTCGTTCTCCACATCCAGGATGTCGTCGCGTATCTGAAAGCACAGGCCGATGTCGGCGGCCCACGCGCGCAGGCCGCTTTGCACCGCGTCCGGCGCGCCGCCGGCGCAGGCCAGCGTCATCGTCACGCACGCCGACATCAGCGTGCCGGTTTTCAGCCGGTGGATGTGTTCAAGGTGGGCGATGTCCGGCTGTGAGCCGGCGGCGCGGATGTCCAGCGCCTGGCCGCAGGCCATGCCCGACAGCCCCGAAGTCGCCGCCAGGATGCGCATGGTCTCGACCTTTTGCGCGGCGCCGAGGTGCGCGTCGCAGGCGATGCGCTCAAACGCCAGCGCCTGCATCGCGTCGCCGGCAAGTATCGCCAGCGCCTCGCCGAACACCTTGTGGCACGCCGGCTTGCCGCGCCGCAGGTCGTCGTCGTCCATGGCCGGCAGGTCGTCGTGTATCAGCGAATAGCAGTGAATCAACTCCACCGCGCAGGCGACGCCGTCCACGCGGCTGAAGTCCAGGCCCGCCGCCTGCGCGGTGGCGTAGATGATGGCCGGGCGGATGCGCTTGCCCTCGCCGGTGCCGGCGTAAAGCACGGCCTTCGCCAGTTCGCCGTCGCGGTGTTTGCCGAGTTGCCGTTCAATGTCGCCGCCGACGCGGCCCGCGCATTCGGCGACAAACGCCGCCACCGCGCGCGCGTCAGCCTCCGCCGTCATCTTCCCCGTCGCCGTCTTCGTAATCTTCCAGCAACTCGCGCGCTTCTTTCTTTGTCAGCACCTTGACGCGCTGCTCGGCGCGCGCCAGCGCCTCGCGGCAGTCCTTGGCCAGCGCGACGCCGCGCTCGAACTGCTCCAGCGCCTGCTCGAGCGTCAGGTCGCCGCCCTCGAGACGGGCGACAATCTCCTCCAGTTGCCCGATGGCCTTCTCGAAATCGGGCGCGCTTTTTCCCGCGCGGTTTTTTGCCTGTGCCATTTTGTTTGCCCCTGTGGTGAATGTGTGGTTAACAATCCGGTGAACAATGATACCTGACGCGGCTCACGCCGCAGGCTTTGGCGGCGGCGCCGGCGGCGGTTTCGGCGGCCTGGCGTCGTAGATGATCCTGCCGGCGCCGTTGTAGGCGAGAAAAGACCGCCCTTTGGCGCGCGCCAGCATTGTGATGTTCAGGTCGCGCGCGAATTCCAGCCCGGCGTGCGTGATGCCGGAGCGCGACAGCAGCGTCGGGATGCCCATCGTCGCGGTTTTCATCACAATCTCCGAAGTAAGACGCCCGGTCGTGTAGAAAATCTTGTCGGCGCCGTCCAGGTTTTCAAGCCACATCATGCCGGCGACGGCGTCGGCGGCGTTGTGGCGCCCGACATCCTCGACGAACATCAGAATCTCGCTGTTTCGGCACAGCGCGCAGCCGTGCACCGCGCCGGCGCGTTTGTAAATCTCGTTGTGGCGCGCAATCTCGCGCAGCAGTTCGTAGATGACGGCCTGGCGCACCTCGGCGTCGGGCAGGCGCCGGTCGTAGAGTTTGTCCAGCGTGCAACTGAAAATGGTGCCCTGGCCGCAGCCGCTGGTGACGGTGCGCTTCGCCAGTTTCTCCTCCCAGTCGCTGACGGCGCAGCCGGGGCGCAGTTTGATGTCGGCGGTCTCGCGCTCCCAGTCCACCGCAACCGACTCAATCGCGCCGATGTCTTCCACCAGGCGCTGGTTGCGAAGGTAGCCGATGGCGAGTTCCTCCGGGTAGGCGCCGAGCGTCATCAGCGTGACCAGTTCGCGCCCGTCCACTATCAGCGTCAGCGGCGATTCGCCGGCGATGTGCACCGCGCGCGCGTCGCCGTACTGGTCGCGCGCCTCAACCTCGTAGGTCGGCGACAGCCGCTCGCGCGTCATCTGCGGGCGTTGCGTCATCGTTGCGTATCCGCCGCGTCCCGCGCATCGGGCGCGCCCGCCAGGCCCGGCGCGCCCAGCGGCTTGAACAAAATCAGCAGCGACGGCAGCAGCGTCAGCGACGCCGCCAGCGCCGCCAGCATCGCCAGCCCGATGAGCAGGCCGAAATAAATGGTCGGGATGAAGTTTGACAGCGCCAGGATGGAGAAGCCGCAGACGATGGTCACCGAGGTGTAATACACCGCCTTGCCGATGCTGCCGTGGCAGCGCTCGACGGCGGCGAAGTAGTCGCGGTCTTTCGGAAACTCGCGCTTGAAGCGGATGATGTAGTGGATGGTGTTGTCCACCGCGATGCCGACGCTGATGGCGGCGATGGTGATGGTCATCATGTCGAGCGGTATGCCGCGGTAGCCCATGAAACCCAGCACCAGCGCCGCCGCCAGCAGGTTCGGGAAAATTGCGATGGCCGCCAGCAGCCACGAGCGGAACAGCACCGCGAACATCGCCAGTATCGCCAGAAACACCGTGCCGATGGTGAGTATCTGCGACTCGTAGAGGCTTTGCAGCATGTTGTTGTAAAGCACCAGCATACCGGTCAGGCGGAAGCGGTCGGCGTCGTAGCCCAGGTCTTCCATGCCGGACTGTATCTTGTTCAGGAAGTCGGCGCGGCTCAGGTCCTTGTTTGAGTCAATGATGCGCGCGTTGAAGCGCACCTCGTTGCCGTCGGCGGAGATGTACGGCGTGTAGAGGATGTTTTTGACATCGCCGGGCAGCAGTTTGCCGATGAGCGCGGTCTCGAAGTCGTCCAGCGGCTGGCCGTCTTTCAGCATTTCGGCGAGCCGCGCCAGCGTCGCC
>RKSI01000159.1 GCA_007570905.1 Gammaproteobacteria bacterium | reverse complement strand
TCAACCGCGTCGGCGAAAGCGATGTCGGCGTCGGCGAGCGCATTCCCGGGCCTGGCCGCAACGCCTGGCTGAGCCTGAACTACCGCTGGTAATTGGCCGGCGGCGGCTTTGCCGGCGCCGGCGGCGGCGCGCAATCAGCCTTCCGCCGCGAGGCGCGACCAGTATGCCTTCCACGCATCGGTGCCGATGCGGGTCAGCGGGTTGTCGCTCGGCGGGTTCCAGACGCCGCCCGCGAAACCGCTCATCATATCGTCGTCCAGCGTGCCCATGGACTCGGCAATCGCCATCGCCTCCATGCTCTCGGCGCGGGCGCCGGAAAAGTCCTCGTTGGTGAAGTCGCGCCCGTAGCGGTGCGCTATTTCGGTGATGTCCTCTATGTCTTCGGCGTCGCCGAGTATCGCGCACAGTTCGGCGTCTTTCTTCGCCTTGGTGAAGAATTTCTTTATTTCCGCGTTTCTGTTCACTTCAGGTCCTCCTTCAAGTCCTAACATGGGTTGACACTTTGGGTTGCCACTTTCATGGGCGCAATGATAAAGCAATTTGCCCTGCGTGTGGGTTCAGATACATCTGACATCACCCGGCGCGGCGCAGGCGCCCGTGGTAAATCGCGGTCGCGGCCAGCGCGCCGTCCACGCCGCAGGCTTGCAGTTCGCGCAAGTCGCGCTCGTCGCGCACGCCGCCGCCGGCAATCAGCCGCCCGCGGTGGCGCGCGCGCAACGGCTTCAGGCGGGCGATGTCGGGGCCGCACTGCGCGCCGACCCGCGCCAGCATCAGCGCGATGACCGTGTGCGGCCACGCCTGCGGGCGCCGCAGCAGGCCGCCGTCGGGCGGGCGTTTCGCATCAAAGTCGAGAGACAGAATATAATCAGTGTCATTGAACAGCGACAGGTCGTCCGCGAGCGTCTCGGTGCCGACGACGGGCAGCAGTTGCCCGCCCGGCGGCACCCCGGCGATGTCGCGGCGGCGGCGCACGCCGCTGTCAAGCCACACGCGCAACGCCGGGAAACGGCTGCGGATGCCGGCGATGGCCGCGCGGTTTTTGGCGCTGGCGGCAGCACGGGTTTTGTCGTCGTCGTCGGCGTGGTTGTTGCCGCCGGCATCGGCGCGGTTGTTGCCGTCGGCGGTGTGGCTTTTGCTTTCGGCGTTGTCGCGGTTGTTGCTGTCGTCGGCAGCGCGGTTTTCGCCGTTGGCGTCGGCGCGGGTTTTGTCGTCGTCGCCATCGTGTTTGCCGGCGGCGGCGATGGCGTCGAGGTCGGCCACATACACCGTGTCGGGCGGGCCGGGCGCCGCACCGTCGAGCAGCCGCGCGATAACATCAAGCGGCTGCGCGCTCGGAAACAGCGGCAGTTCAAGAGGCCGGTAGCGGCGCCTGTCGCCGCCGCGCGCGTGCACGACGCAGCCGTCCTTGAGGTCTATTGCGGGAATGATTTTCAAGATGGTTTGCCCGGTTCGCGTGGTTCGCCCGCCGCCCGGCCCGGACAAAGAATAACGCAGATGAAGATAGTTTTGTTTGAATACGCCACCGGCGGCGGCGCAAATGGTATGGCGCCGGTGCATGGCCTGCCGGCAGCGGCACACGACCCGTCGGCGTCAGCGCGCGGCTTGTCGGCGCCGGGTCACAGTTCGTCGGCACTGGCGCATGGCCCGCCGGCACCGGCGCATGGCTCGTCGGCATCGGCGCACGACCCGTCTGTGTTGGCGCACGGCCTTTCGGGGCTGGCGCGTGAGGGTGAGTTGATGCTGCATGCGTTGGGACGCGGGCTGTCTGAGATGGACGGCGTGCGCCTGGTTACCGTGCGCGATGCGCGCCTGCCGCCGCCGGACTATCCGACCGGCCTGGTGTGGGTGCGCGACAGCGACGATTGTTTTGCCGTTGTCGGCGCGGCGCTGGAAGACGCCGACGCCTTCTGGCCGGTTGCGCCGGAAACCGGCGGGCTGCTCGCGCAGCTGTGCCGCCTTGTGTGCGGCGGTTCGCGCCTGTTGCTGAACTCTCCTGCGCCGGTCGTTGAAGAGGCCGGCGGCAAATACAGCGCCTTCCTGCGCCTGCGGCAAAACGGCGTGCGCTGCGTGGAAACCGCGCGCCTCGGTGATTTGTGTTTTCCGCAAGACCGCGACCTGGTCATCAAGCCCGACGACGGCGTCGGCTGCGAATCGGCGCATCTGCTGCGCGCCGGTGAATCGCAGCCGCGCGGTTTTTTGCGCGGTGGCGATTACCTGTGCCAGCCGTATCTGCCGGGTATCGCCGCCAGTCTGAATGTGATTTATCCGTCCGCAGGCGCGCCGCGCATCCTCGGCGCCAACCGCCAGGAAGTGGTGCTGGACACGGCGAATACGGTGAACACGCCGGATGTGCGGAATGTACCGGACACGACGGGAACGCCAAACACGCCAAACACGGCGGGAACGCCAAACACGCCGAACACGCCAAAGGCGCCGAATGCGGCAGACACGCCGAACACGCCGGATGTGCCGGACGCAGCGCACGCGCCGAGCACACCAGACGCGGCGGACGCAGCGCACGCGCCAAACACACCGAAGGAAAGGCATTTCCGGCTGAGCGCGTGTCATGTCAATGCGCTGGCGCGGGAGGCGCTTGACTTTGACGAATTGGCCGCCGGCGTGCAGCGCAGTTTTCCCGGCATCGTCGGGCATGTCGGCATTGACTTTATCGTGGCCGATGACAACACATTGCATCTGCTGGAAATCAACCCGCGCGTGACGACATCGTTCGCGGGCCTTGCCGCATCAACTGGCCTGAACCCGTGCGCCGAAGTGATTCGCGCGGTGCGCGGCGAGGCGCTTGAACCCGTGTCGCGGCGGCGCTTCGTGCCCGTTGAAATACGGCTGGACGGCGCCAGATGAACCACACCGGCGCGGACTGGATTGGCTGGGATGTCGGCGGCGCGCATCTGAAGGCGGCGCGGCTGGCGCCCGATGGCCGGGTGGTGCGCGTCGCGCAGGCGCCGTGTGCGCTGTGGCGCGGCGTGGAACGCCTCGATGACGCCTGCCATCTGGTCAGCGCCGAACTGGGCGCGGCGCCGGCGCGCCATATCGTGACGATGACCGGCGAACTCGCCGACTGCTTCACCGACCGCACGCACGGCGTCGCGGCGATTGTCCGGCGGATGGGCGAACTGCTTGGACAGATGTTTGCGGTTTATGCGGGCGAGGCGGGCATCGTCGCCGCCGACCGCTTTGCCGACTGCGCCGGGCGCATCGCCTCGGCCAACTGGCACGCGACGGCAAGCCTGGCCGCCGCGCATTTCGGCGACGGCCTGCTGCTGGACATCGGCAGCACGACGACCGATATTGCGCCGTTCAGCGGCGGGCGGGTTTGCGCGCG
Source organism: Gammaproteobacteria bacterium (assembly GCA_007570905.1). Lineage (GTDB taxonomy): Bacteria > Pseudomonadota > Gammaproteobacteria > Poriferisulfidales > Oxydemutatoraceae > Oxydemutator. Next base: position 4,035 of record RKSI01000159.1, on the reverse strand, counting down.
CGCGCACACCGACGCGGCGCGGATGCAGGCGGGTGAACTGCTGTACACCGGCGTCGTGCGCACGCCGGTTATGGCGCTTGCCGATTGCTTTGACATCAACGGCGCGCCGCATCCGGTTGTCGCCGAACGCTTTGCCGCGACCGCCGATGTGTATCGCTTGTCCGGATGGTTGCCGGAGCGCGCCGACCAGCATCCGGCGTGCGACAAACGCGACAAAACACCCGCCGGCAGCGCGCGTCGCCTGGCGCGCATGTTCGGCTGTGATTATGACGGCGACACCGCGCGCTGGCGGCGGGCGGCGCTTGCCGTCGCCGCGGTGCAGCAGCGCAAGATTGCCGAGGCCGTGCGCCTGCTGGCGGCGAGAGAGGCGCTGGACGCGCGCGCACCCGTTGTCGGCGCGGGCGTCGGAGCGTTTCTGGCGCGTCGTGTCGCAGGCGCCTGTTCGCGCCGCTTTGCCGGTTTTGACGAACTGTTTGCTACACTGCCCGATGAACTGTCGCAGCGCGCCTGTGATTGTGCGGCTGCGGTCAGCGTGGCCCGCCTTGCGAGCATCAACGATGGACAAACCGCCGGCTGAAACCCGCAGCGTCCGGCCTTCACGGGCAATGACAATGCCGAGCATCAACGATGAACAAACCACCCGCTGAAACCGGCGCGCTGTGGCGCAGGCCGCTGCGCTATGTGCGCGACACCGCGGTGCTGTTTGAGCGCCTGGCCGGTCTGCCCGGCGCGGTGTTTCTGCACGGCGGCATGGCTTACGGGCACTATGGGCGTCTTGGCCGCTATGACATTCTCGCCGCCGACCCGGCCCGCGTGATTCGCAGCCGCGACGGTGTGACAACCGTTGAGGCGCGCGACGGCGGGCGCGAGCGTTTTGACGGCGACCCGTTTGATGTCGTGCGCGCGCACCTGTGGGATGAGCGCTTTGACGGCGGCGGCGACTGCCCGTTTCAGACCGGCGCCATCGGCTATTTCAGTTATGACCTGGGGCGGCGCATTGAGCGGTTGCCGAACATCGCCGCCGACCGCGAGAGCGCGCCGGAATTGCTGCTCGGCATTTACGACTGGGCCGTTGTCGCCGATCACAAACGCCGCGAGATTGCGCTGGTGGGGCGTCCGTGCGCGCAGTTCGGCGAGGGTGATTTTGCCGCCGTGTGGCGAATGTTTGATGAACAGCGCGCGGTGTCTGCGGCGGGCGCGACGGGCACGATGGGCACGGCGTGCCGCGTGGTGCGCGGGCCGCGGGCGAACATGGACAAGCGCGGCTACATCGAGCGCTTTCAGGCCATCAAGGAATACATCCGCGCCGGCGATTGTTATCAGGTGAACCTCGCGCAGAAGTTCAGCGTTGAAATTGAGTGCGACCCGTGGCGGATTTACCGGCAACTGCACGACCTGAACCCGGCGCCTTTTTCGGCCTACCTGGACTTCGGCGATTTGCAGGTCATCAGCATTTCGCCGGAGCGCTTTCTGCGGCTTGGCGGCGGCCATGTCGAGACCCGGCCCATCAAGGGCACGCGCCCGCGCCGCGACGACCCGGCGGCGGACGCGCGCGAGATGGAAGATCTGCGCGCCAGCGTCAAGGACCGCGCCGAGAACCTGATGATAGTGGATTTGCTGCGCAACGACATCGGCAAGACCTGCGTGCCCGGTTCAATTCGCGTCAGCCGTTTGTTTGACATTGAGAGTTTCGCCAATGTGCACCATCTGGTCAGCACCATTGAGGGCGACCTTGCGCCGGGGATGGACGCGCTGCATTTGATGAGAGGGTGTTTTCCCGGCGGCTCCATCACCGGCGCGCCGAAACTGCGCGCGATGGAGATTATCGAGGAACTGGAACCCGACCGGCGCGGCGTTTATTGCGGCGCCATCGGCTACCTGAGCCGCCACGGTGATATGGATTTCAGCATCGCCATCCGCACCGCGCTGCACCGGCCAGGCAGCATCGTGTTTTTCGGCGGCGGCGGCATTGTCGCCGACTCCGAGGGTGAGGTTGAATACCAGGAAACGCTCGACAAGGTCTCCTCAATGATGCAGTTGTTCGGCGGATTGTGAAATACATCATCAAGGTTGGCGGCAGTCTTTATTACCGCCCGGAACTCAAGCGCGTGCTGGCGCACGCCGCCGGCCTGATGAAGGCGCCGCACAGCGCGGTGATTGTCCCCGGCGGCGGCCCGTTCGCCGACCAGGTGCGCCGCGCACAGCAGCGCTGGCCGATTGCGGACGGCACCGCGCACGATATGGCGCTGCTGGCAATGCGCCAGTACGGTCTGATGCTGGCCGCGCTGTCGGACTTGCCGGCGGCGGAGCAGGTGCAAATGGGCGTCGCCGGGGAGGATGGCGAAGCCGCGGTTGCGCTGACGGGCTTGCCGGCGGCGGAGCGGGCACGGGACATGCCGGCAGCGAAGCAGGTGCAGAACATACCGGCGGGCGGTTGCGGTATCTGGCTGCCGTCGGAAGACACCGCGGTCTGGCTGCCGCAAAACCGCCCCGCGCCCGCCTTTGACTGGCGCCTGACCTCGGACTCCATCGCCGCCTGCCTCGCCGACCGCCTCGGCGCCGACTGGCTGGTGCTGATAAAGCCGGTGCCGGTGGCAAAGGTGGACGCTTTCAGCGACCTGGTGGATGAGCGCTTCTGCGAACTGGCCGCAGCCGGAAATTTGCGGGTTGCCAGCGTCTCGGTCCCGGAATGGCTTGATTTGCTCTATATCACTGATGTAGAAGGGAAAATAGTGACATACCAATCCAATACGACAGCCTGTAATACACAAATCTGACGGCCTCTAATGCTCAAATCTGACGCCCTCTAACCATAAAATCTGACGGCTCCTACCAGTAAAATTTGACGCCGCCTAACCACAAAATCTGACACCACATAATGCACAAATCTGACGGCCCCTAATACACAAATCTGACGCCCTCTAACCACAAAATCTGACGGCCCCTAATAGTAAAATCTGACGATTCTGGCATACTAACCACCATGAACGCTTATCCCCGCTGGCAACAGCCCCTTGTCAAGCAGGCCCTGGAATACTCGAGAATCGTCGTATTGTCGGGCACCCGCCAATGCGGCAAAACTACGCTGGCGCGGAAACTGGCTTCCGGCAACACAGGCTACCTCACGCTGGATGACCCGCAGACTCTGGCGGCAGCCCGCAATGACCTGCGGGAGTTGGTGCGGCACAACTACTCCACGCTGATTATTGACGAGTTTCAGCGGATTCCGGAGTTGCTTCTGGCGATTAAGCAGGCGGTGGATGAAGACAATCGCCCGGGACGATTCCTGCTGACCGGTTCGTCCAACATACTGGCGGCGCCCACCGCGATGGAATCGCTGGCCGGGCGAGTACACAGAATCCGGCTGCGTCTGCTGACCCAGGGCGAGATGAAGAAAGTCAAGCCGGGGTTTCTGAAGGTTGCGTTCAGCCGTTCTTTCAAGTCGGGGAAGATTGCCGCCGCTGGCCGCAAACAATTGCTTGACCTTGCGCTCCGGGGCGGCTTTCCCGAAGCGGTGAAGTTGAGCGGCGCACAGCGCCGGAAGTGGTACGGCAATTTCATTGAATCGCTGCTGCAGCAGGATCTGAAGGATATATCCCGCCTCAGGCGCCATGGCGCCTTGCGCGATCTCATCCTGGTGCTGGCCGCGTGGTCGGGAAAGTACATGAACATCTCGGCAATTCTTTCCGGGCTGGGCATTCAGCGTGAAACCGCGGAGAGTTACATCGAGGCGTTGCGGTTGCTTTACCTTGTTGAACTTGTGCCGCCATGGACAAGGACGGACTACGCGCAGGTCGGCAAGCAGCGCAAGTTTTTCATGACGGATTCAGGACTGATGGCGTCCATCCTCGGCTGGAAACCGGGCGCGCTGAACCCCGACCAGGCCGGCAAACTATTCGAGACTTTCGTCTTCAATGAACTGGCCGCCCAGGTTGACGCCGAGGAAGATGTGCGCCATAAAATCTTCAACTACCGCGACCAGAAGAAACGCGAGATTGACCTGCTGGTTGAGCGTGAGGACGGCGCGCTGCTGGG
>RKSI01000209.1 GCA_007570905.1 Gammaproteobacteria bacterium | reverse complement strand
GTGGTGTCGTTGGTGTGCATCGGTTTGCTGATGCGCGTTCATTACGAGGCGCAGTGCCGCGCGCCGGCGCTGAAATACCGCCGCGCACGCGCAGGAGGCGGGCGTGTCCGCTGACGCGCGCGCCCCGCAGGCGCAAGGGCCGCAAGAGCCGCAAGCGCCGCAGGCGCGGGTGGCGCTGCTGGCGGGCGGCACCGGCGGCCATGTATTTCCGGGGCTGGCCGTCGCCGAATGCCTGCGCGACGAGGGCCTGGATGTGGTCTGGTTCGGCACCCGCGCCGGGCTGGAAAACCGCGTCGCGCCGCAGGCGGGGTTTGCGTTTGAGACGCTGCGCGTCGGCGGCGTGCGCGGCAAGAAACTGCTGCGGCGGCTGGCGGCGCCGTGGGTTCTGTCGCTGGCGTTCTGGCGGATGCTGGCGGCGTTCGTGCGGCGCAGGCCGGCGCTGGTGCTCGGCATGGGCGGCTTTGTCTCGGCGCCGGGCGGCGTCGCCGCCTTTGTGCTCGGCGTGCCGCTGGTGATACATGAACAAAACGCCGCGCCGGGTCTGGCCAACCGCTGCCTGGCGCCGCTTAGCGACCGCGTGCTGACCGGCTTTCCGGGCGTGCTGGAAAAGCGCGGCGCGACCTTTGTCGGCAATCCGCTGCGCCGCGCCGTCGCCGACCGTGCGCCGCGCGCGCCGCGCGCGGCGCACGGCGAATTGCGCCTGCTGGTGCTGGGCGGCAGCCTCGGCGCTTCCGTGTTCAACCGCGTCGTGCCGGGCGCGCTGGCGCTGATGGAGCGCGCGCTGCGCCCGCGCACCCGGCAGCAGACCGGGCGCGGGCATTTGCGCGGCGCCGTCGAGCGCGCCGCGGCGTGCGGCGTGGAGATAGAGTTCTTTGAGTTTGAAGACGATGTCGGCGCGCTGTATGAATGGGGCGACCTGGTGCTGTGCCGCGCCGGCGCGATGACGGTCGCAGAAATCGCCGCCGCAGGCATCGCCGCAATCCTGGTGCCGTATCCGCACGCGGTGGACGACCATCAGACGCACAACGCGCGTTATCTGTCGGAGCGCGGCGCCGCGCTGCTGATTCCGCAGCGCGACCTGTCGGAGCGCATGCTGGCCGGCGAACTCGCGCGCCTGCAACGCGACCCGGAGGCGCTGCAACGGATGTCGCGCGCGGCGGCGGCGCTGGCGACGCCCGATGCCGGGCGGCGCGTCGCGCAAGCCTGCCTGGAGCAGATGCGGAGGTGATGCGGCGATGACTTTCGGCGAATACCAGCGGCGTTTTTCCGAGAACATGGGCGTCGTTCATTTTGTCGGCGTCGGCGGCGTCGGCATGAGCGGCATTGCCGAGGTGCTGCTGAACCTCGGTTGCCGCGTGCAGGGTTCCGACTTGAGCGAGAACGCCGCGACCGCGCGCCTGCGCTCGCTCGGCGCGCGGGTGTTCATCGGCCACCGCGCCGACCACCTGCAAGGTTGCGATGTCGTCGTCGTGTCGTCTGCGGTGTCGGCGGACAACGCCGAGGTGCGCGCCGCCGTTGAACAACGAATTCCGGTGCTGAAACGCGCCGAGATGCTGGCCGAACTGATGCGCTTTCGCTTCGGCATCGCCGTCGCCGGCGCGCACGGCAAGACCACGACGACCAGCCTGATTGCGGCGATTTTGTCGGAGGCGGGGCTGGACCCGACCTTTGTCGTCGGCGGCAGGGTCAACAGTTACGGCGCCAACGCGCGGCTCGGCAGCGGGCGCTACCTGGTCACCGAGGCCGACGAGAGCGATGCGTCGTTTCTGCATTTGCAGCCGATGATGTGCGTGGTGACCAACATCGACGCCGACCATCTGGGCGCCTACGGCGGGCGTTTTGAGACGCTGAAACAGGGCTTTGTGGATTTCGTCCACAACCTGCCGTTTTACGGCCCGGCGGTGGTCTGCAACGAGGACGAGGTCGTGCGCGAACTCTACCCGCGGCTCGGGCGCCCGCTGATTACCTACGGCTTTCGGCCCGACAGCAACATCATCGCGTCGGATGTGCGCTTTGACGAGATGCGCTGCCGTTTCAATGCGTCGCTGCCGGGGCGCGACGAACCGCTGGCCGTGGAGTTGAACCTGCCGGGCCGCCACAATGTGCTGAACGCGCTCGCCGCCATCGGCGTGTGCGACGAACTCGGCGTCGAGGGCGATGTCATTCAGGGCACGCTGCGGCGTTTTCAGGGCATCGGCAGGCGCTTTCAGAGTTTCGGCGAGATACCGGTCGGGCCGGGCGGGCGCGGGCGCGCGACGCTGGTGGATGATTACGGCCATCATCCGGGCGAGATTGCGGCGGTGCTTGAAGCCGCCGCCGAGGCGTGGCCGGGGCGCCGCAGGGTGCTGGTGTTTCAGCCGCACCGCTACACGCGCACCGGCGATTTGTTCGACGAGTTTTGCGAGGTGCTGGCGGGCGTGGATGAACTGGTGCTGCTGGATGTCCATGCCGCCGGCGAAGAGCGCATTGAAGGCGCCGACAGCCCGACGCTGTGCCGCGCGATCCGCGCGCGCGGGCGCGTCGTGCCGGTGTATGTGAAGTCGCTCGGCGAGGTGCCGCCGCTGCTTGAGATGCTGCTGCGCGACGGCGATTTGCTGCTGACGATGGGCGCGGGTTCCATCGGCGGCCTGGCGAAGACGCTGGTGGAGCGGTTTTGTCCGCGCCGCCGCCCGGAGATGGCGCGGTGATTCATCTGGACTGCGATGTGTCCGCGCTGCGCGGCGCCGTGCATTTTGATTACCGCCTGGCGCGTTGCAATTCGTGGCGCGTCGGCGGCGCCGGCGACTGCTTCTTCGCGCCGCGTGACGCCGACGACCTCGCGCGTTTTCTGGCCGACTGCGCCGCCGGTCATCCGGTTACCTGCCTGGGGCTGGGCAGCAATGTGCTGATACGCGACGGCGGCGTGCGCGGCATCGTGATTTCCATGCGAAAGGGGTTTGACCGGATTGAACGGGTTGCGGCGGGGCGCGTGCGCGCCGGCGCCGGCGCCACCTGCGCCCAACTGGCGCGCTATTGCGCCGACGCCGGGATGGAAGGGCTGGAATTCATGGCCGGCATTCCGGGCACGCTCGGCGGCGCGCTGTGCATGAACGCCGGCGCCTTCGGCGGCGAGACCTGGCGCCATGTCGCGCTGGCCGAAACGCTGGACCGCGCCGGCGTGCGCCGCGAGCGGGCGCCGGCGGACTTTGATGTCGGTTACCGGCGCGTCGGGATGCCGGGCGAGGAATGGTTCACCGGCGCCGAGTTCGCGCTGCGCGCGGGCGCGTCGCGCGAGGCGCTGCGCGCGCGGCTGAAAGAATTGCTGCGCGAGCGCAACCGCAGCCAGCCGGTCGGCGCCGCCAGTTGCGGCTCGGTGTTCAGAAACCCGCAAAACGACCACGCCGCGCGCTTGATTGAGCAGTGCGGATTGAAGTCCTGTTCCATCGGCGGCGCCGAGGTGTCGGCGCTGCACGCCAATTTCATCGTCAACCGCGGCGACGCCACCGCCGCCGACATTGAGCGCCTGATTGAGCGCGTGCGCGACACCGTCGAGCGCGACACCGGCGTGCGCCTGCAGACGGAAGTCCGCATCATCGGGGAGAAGGCGTGATGGCGGCGCGCGAGTTCGGGCATGTCGGCGTGCTGATGGGCGGCTGGTCGTCGGAGCGCGGCATTTCGCTGCAAACCGGCGCCGCCGTCGCCGCGGCGCTGGCGCGCGCCGGCGTGGATGCGGCGGCCTTTGATGTCACGCGCGCATCGGCGGCGCGCATCGGCGGCGCAGGTTTCGACCGCGTTTTCATCGCGCTGCACGGGCGCGGCGGCGAGGACGGCGCGATACAGGGGCTGCTTGAAACCTTCGGCATTCCGTACACCGGCAGCGGCATTCTGGCGTCGGCGCTGGCGATGAACAAACTCGCCACGCGGCGCCTGTGGGCCGAACACGCGCTGCCGATGCCGGCCTTCAGCGAGGCGCACGAAGGCGGCGGTTACGCACAACTCAGCGCGGCATTGGGGCCGGTGTTTGCGCTGAAACCGGCGTGCGAGGGTTCGAGCATCGGCGTCAGCAAGGTGTCCGGCGCGGCGCAATGGCCGGACGCCTGGCGCGCGGCGGCGGCCTGCGGCGGCCCGGTCATCGCCGAAACCTGGATAGACGGCGACGAATACGCGGTCGCGCTGCTGGACGGGCGGATGCTGGCGCCGATACGCCTGCAACCGGCGCGCGAGTTCTATGATTTCACCGCCAAGTACGAAGACGACGCCACCGGCTACCACTGCCCGTGCGGGCTGGCGGCGCGGGACATTGAACGCTTGCAGGCATTGTGCCTGCGCGCCTGCGATGTGCTCGGCATAACGGGCTGGGCGCGCGTGGATGTGATGCGCGACGCCGGCGGCGAGTTTCGTTTGCTCGAGGCCAACACCGTGCCCGGCATGACCGGCCACAGCCTGGTGCCGATGGCCGCCGCCGCCGAAGGCATCGGTTTTGACGATTTGGCGCTGGCCATACTGCAAACCGCGCGCGCCGAAGGCGGGACGGCGTGATGGCCGCGACGATGCACGCCGCCGCAGCACGCGCCGCGCGCACGGGCGGGGCGTCTTCTGTGCGGTCTTTTATAAGCCGCTTCGCGCGCGTTGACCGGCTGGTCGCGGCGGCGCTGGTGGCGGCGGTCGTGATTGCGGCGGCGGTGGCGCGCCCCGACTGGGGCGGCTTTGTGTCGGGCAAGGTCGGCGTCGTGCATCTTGAGGGCGACTACCGCCGCCTGGATCGCCTGCGCGTTGAGAAAATTTTTGAGCGTTTGTATGAACTGCATCTGTTCGCGGTGGATTTGCACGCGGTTGAACGCGCGTTTGAGGACATTCCGTGGGTGCGCCACGCCACCGTGCGCCGCATCTGGCCGGCAACGCTGCGAGTGGAACTGGAGGAATACGAAGCCGCCGCCCACTGGGGGCGCGACGCGCTGCTCAGCACCGACGGCGAGATTTTCACGCCGCCGCTGCCCAGGCGCCGCGAGTTGCCGCTGTTTGACGCGCAACCGGGGCGCGAGCGCGCGGTGCTGGCGTTTTACCGCGCCCTTGCGCCCGAACTGGCCGCCGCCGGCGCGCGGATTGAGGCGCTGCGCGAGGACGGGCGGCGCTCGTGGAGCGTGCAACTGGCCGGCGGCCCGCACCTGACTTTGGGGCGCACCGACCTTCCCGCGCGCGTGCGCCGCTTTATCGCCGCGCGGCGCGCGGGCTTTGCCGGCTTCACCGCCGGCGCCTGCGTGGATTTGCGCTACGCCGACGGTTTCGCGCTGCGCGAGCGCGGGGAGCGGCCATGCTGACGGCGCTTGACATCGGCACCAGCAAGGTCGCCGTCATCGTCGGCGATGTCGTCGGCGACGACATAGAGATACTCTCGGTCGGCTCGTGCCTGTCAAAAGGCATGAAGAAGGGCGTCGTCATCAACATAGAAGAGATGGTGGACTCCATCCGCCGCGCCGTCGAGGAGGCCGAATTGATGGCCGAGTGCAAGGTGTCGTCGGTGTATGTCGGCGTCGCCGGCAGCCACATCCAAAGCCTCAACTGCCACGGCGCCGCGCCGATACGCGACGGCGAGGTCAGCCGCGCCGACATCGGCAACGCCATAGAGACCGCGCAGGCGATACAAATCGCCGGCGACCAGCAGGTGCTGCATATCCTGCCGCGCGACTTCACGATAGACGGCGAGCAGGGCATCAAGGACCCGATCGGCATGTCGGGCTACCGCCTCGAGGCCACCGTGCACCTGATTACCGGCGGCGCCCACCCGATACAGAACATCGCCAAGTGCGTGCGCCGCTGCGGGCTTGAGGTGGCGAGTTTTGTGCTCGAGCCGATTGCGTCGAGCCTCGCGGTGCTGACGCCGGACGAGCGCGAACTCGGCGTGTGCCTGGTGGACATCGGCGGCGGCACCACCGACATCGCGGTTTTCACGCGCGGCGCGGTCGTGCACACGGCGGTCATCCCGATTGCCGGCGACCATGTGACGAACGACATCGCCGTAACGCTGCGCACGCCGACCAAAAGCGCCGAGGAAATCAAGTTGAAATACGGCTTTGCGCTGAAACGCCACGCCGACGAGAGCGAGACCGTGGAGGTGCCGGGCCTGTCGGCGGAAAAGCCGGCGACGCGCATCCGCCGGCAAATGCTGGCCGAGATTATAGAGCCGCGCTACGAGGAGTTGTTCTCGCTGGTGCGCCGCGAACTGGAGCGCCATCACTTCGAGGATGTGGTGGTGTCCGGCATCGTGCTGACCGGCGGCAGCGCCAAACTCGAGGGCGTCGCCGAACTGGCCGAAGGCGTTTTCCAGATGCCGGTGCGCATCGGGCGCCCGGCGGCGGTGGAGGGTTTTCCGTCCATCTCGCGCGACCCGGTGCACGCCACCGGGCTGGGGTTGTTGCGCTACGCCGCCGACATGGGCTCCGCCGGCGGCGCCGAGCAGCGGCACGCCGGGCGCGTCAAGAACACCTGGCTCAAGGCCAAGGCCTGGCTTCAAGAGAATTTTTAACCAGCAAACCTTAAAGGAGGTCATCATGGTATTTCATCTGGTGGAAGAAGAGCGTCTGCAGGGCGCGGTCATCAAGGTTGTCGGCGTCGGCGGCGGCGGCGGCAACGCGCTCAATTACATGGTTCGCAAGAACATCGGCGGCGTGCAGTTCATCTGCGCCAACACCGACATGCAGGCGCTCGGCAACAGCCGCGCCGACACCACTGTGCGCCTCGGCGAGAAACTGACCAACGGCCTCGGCGCCGGCGCCGACCCGGAACTCGGGCGCGACGCCGCCAACGAGGCCGCCGACCGGCTGCGCGAGGTGCTTGACGGCGCCGACATGGTGTTTCTCACCGCCGGCCTCGGCGGCGGCACCGGCACCGGCGCGGCGCCGGTCATCGCCGAAATCGCGCGCAGTCTCGGCATCCTGACGGTGGCCGTCGTCACCCGCCCGTTCTCGTTTGAGGGGCGCAAGCGCATGGGCATCGCCGCGCAGGGCGTGGAAAGCCTCGAGCGGCATGTGGATTCGCTGATTACCATCCCCAACGACAAACTGCGCGCCGTTTTCGGCGACGAAATCACGATGGTGGATGCGTTTGAGAAGGCCAACGATGTGCTCTACGGCGCGGTGCAGGGCATCGCCGAACTGATTACCTGCGACGGCATGGTCAATCTTGATTTCGCCGATGTCAGGACGGTGATGTCGGAGATGGGCATGGCGATGATCGGCTCCGGCTCGGCCAAGGGCGAGGGCCGCGCCTACGAGGCCGCGCAGGCGGCGATACACAACCCGCTGCTGGAGGACATGGACCTGGCCAATGTGCGCGGGTTGCTGGTCAATATCACCAGCGCCAATGTCACCATCGGCGAGTTTGAGGAAATCGGCGCGTGCATCTCCGAATTGACGGCGGACGACGCCAATGTCGTCGTCGGCACGGTGGTGGACGAGGCGATGGAAGACGGCCTGCGCGTGACGCTGGTCGCCACCGGCCTCGGCGCGCGCCACGCGCAGGCGCCCGCCGCCGACGCGCAGGCGGGCGAGGAAGCGCCGCAGCAGTCGTCGCTGCTGGCGCCGGAGGAAGGCGATTACGCCGGGCTGGAGGCGCCGGCTGTCGGGCGCCGGCCTGCGGGCCGCCCGGCGGCGGTCGTGTCTGCGGCGGCGTCCGCGGACGAGGCCGCGGAGACCGCTCCGGCAGCGCGCGGCGCGCCGCCGGCGCCGCCGTCCGCCGACGAGAACTACGACGATTACCTTGAAATACCGGCATTTTTGCGCCAGCAGGTGGATTGAGCGGCGGCGGCGTGCGTGCGGGCTGAAATGCCCGCCGGGGCGCGTTTTGCGGCGCCCGCCTGCGGCAACTTGCGGTTTTGCGCGGCGCGGTTACAATAATGCCCGTTCCGCCGGGGCGGAAGCGGCGCTTTCAGGCGCCGCGCCGGGCCGGTTTCCGCAAGACACCTTACAGATGCCAGGAAACAATTTATCGTGTTAAAACAGCGAACCCTGAAGAATTCAATTCAGGCCGTCGGCGTCGGTTTGCATACCGGCAAGAGAATTTACATGACGCTGCGCCCCGCGGCTCCCGACACCGGCGTTATTTTTCACCGGGTTGATTTCAACGAGCCGGTGGACATACCGGCGGCGACGCAGTATGTGGTGGACACGCGAATGTCCACGACGCTCGGGCGCGGCGATGTTCGCGTCTCTACGGTCGAGCACCTGCTGTCGGCGGTTGCGGGTCTCGGCATCGACAACCTGCACATTGATGTGGACGCGCCCGAAGTTCCGATTATGGACGGCAGCGCCGGGCCTTTTGTCTTTCTGTTGAGGTCGGCGGGCATTGAAGAGCAGAACGCGGCCAAGAAGTTCATCCGCATCAAGAAGTCCGTCGGCACCGAAAAGGGCGACAAATGGGCGCGTTTCAGGCCCTACGACGGCTTCCGCATCCACTTCACGATAGACTTCGACCACCCCGCCTTCCACGAGACCACGCAGAAGGTTGAGGTGGATTTCTCCACCACCTCGTTTGTCACCAGCGTCAGCCGCGCCCGCACCTTCGGCTTTCTGAAAGACTATGAAAAACTCCGCGAGATGAACCTCGCGCTCGGCGGCAGCCTCGAGAACGCGGTTGTCATCGACGACCACCGCGTCATCAACGAGGGCGGCCTGCGTTCGGGCGACGAGTTTGTCAAGCACAAGGTGCTCGATGTCATCGGCGACCTCTACCTGCTCGGCCACAGCCTCATCGGTTCGTTCGAGGGCTACAAGTCCGGCCACGAACTGAACAATGCGCTGCTGAAGAAACTGCTGGCCGACAAGGCGGCGTGGGAGGAAGTCTCCTTCAAGGAGGAAGACAGCCCGACGCCGGTCATCTACATGCCGGTATCCGAGGAAGGCTGAACCGGTTTTCCCGTTTCTCCTATAGGCTGGCTCGACACCCTGACCCGTATTCTGGTGAAACTCTGATGCAGGCGCCGCGCAAATTCCTCGTTCAACTGCTTGACTATCTCACGCTGCTGGTGGCGCAGGTGCAGCGCCAGGCACGGCTCGTCGGTCACCAGCGTGACGCACTGCCCGTCAAAGTTGCTGATCCAGCAATGCGGCGCCAGATGCGGCGCCAGGCGGCTGCGCGCGCTGGCGGTCATCTCCGCCAGCAGCCGCGCCCGCTTGTCCAGCCCCGGATGAAGCGAGGGAATGTATGATCCGATTTTCCGCACAATTTTTTCCGCCGGTCGTCCGCCGCTATTGTGCCGCCGCCGCGCGCAGATTGAAAGCCCGGCGCGCGCTGCGCGCGCAGGCGCTGGCGCTGCTGCTGGTGCTGGCCGCCGCCGGCGGCTACGGCGCGGCGCTGTTGCAGGCGCCCGGCGACTACCCGGGCGCCGCCGCCGCGCTGCGCGCCTACCTGGGCGACCTTGAGGAAATCAGGCGTTCGCGCGAGATTGAAAGTTCGCTGCTGATACGCAAGGTGGCGGCGCTGTCGGCGCGGCTTGCGCGCATCGAGGCGCTCGGCAACCGCATCACCGAGGATTACGGCATGGATTCGGCGGAATTCAATTTCCCCGACGCGCCGGGCATCGGCGGCATCACGCCTTCGCCGGCGCCGGCGGCGGTGGCCAGTCTCGAGGCCGGCGTCCGCTCGAGCGAGTTGAAGTTGTCGCTGATTGAAGACCACATCAGGACGCACGACCTGTCCGAGGACATGGTGCCGTTCGGCTGGCCGGTCAAGCGCGCGCTGATTTCATCCGGCTACGGCATGCGCTTAAGCCCGTTCAGCGGCAAGCGCGAGTTTCACGCCGGCATCGACATCGTCGGGCGCGTCGGCGACCCGGTGCGCAGCCTTGCCAGCGGCGTCGTGCAGCGCACCGCCGACTTGCCGCACTACGGCAAACTGGTGGAGATCAGCCACGCCGACGGCTACGCGACGCGCTACGCGCACAACAGCGAGATAGTCGTCGCCGAGGGCGATGTCGTCAAGAAAGGGCAGGTCATCGCAAAACTCGGCAACACCGGGCGCTCGACCGGCCCGCATCTGCATCTTGAGATCCTGAAAGATTCGCGCCGGCTCAATCCCCGGCCTTTCCTTCGCGGTTCGCGGCGCTAACGCGGTTTTGCATCGTCCGGCGCGGCGGGCGGCGCGCCGCCGGTGGTAAGGTACGCGGTGATGTGGCAACTGCTGAAAAAAATCGTTCCCTCGCGCAACGAGCGCCTGCTCGCCCGCTATGGCAGGACGGTGGCGCGCATCAACCGCCTCGAAGACGACTGCGCCGCGCTTGACGACGCCGCGCTGCGCGCCAAAAAAGACGAGTTCAGCGACCGCCTGAAGGGCGGCGAGGCGGTTGATTCGGTGCTGCCGGAGGCGTTTGCCGTGGTCCGCGAGGCCGCCGGGCGCGCGCTCGGAATGCGCCACTTTGATGTCCAGTTAATCGGCGGCATGGTGCTGCACGACGGCAAGATCGCCGAGATGCGGACCGGCGAGGGCAAGACGCTGGTGGCGACGCTGCCGGCATATCTGAACGCGCTGGGCGGCGCCGGCGTCCACATCATCACCGTCAACGACTACCTCGCGCGCCGCGACGCCGAATGGATGGGCGCGGTGTACGAGCGCCTCGGCCTGACCACCGGCGTCGTCGTCGGCGGGCAGAAGGGCGGCGAGCGCCATGCCGCCTACCGCGCCGACATCACCTACGGCACCAACAACGAGTTCGGCTTTGATTACCTGCGCGACAACATGGTCTTTGAGGCCGGCCAGCGGGTGCAGCGCGGCGCGCACTTCGGCATCGTCGATGAGGTGGATTCCATTCTGATTGACGAGGCGCGCACGCCGCTGATTATATCGGGGCCGTCCGAGGGTGGCGCCGATGTCTATCTGAAGATAGACCGGATGGTGCGCCGCCTGCGCGCCGCCGCCGACGAGGACAGCGACGGCGATTACACGATAGACGAGAAGTCACGCCAGGCGATGCTGACCGAAGACGGCTACCAGCGCATCGAGGAAATGCTGGAACAGGAAGGACTGCTGCACGAGGGCGGCCTGTACGGCTCGGCCAACATCGGCCTGTTTCACCATGTCAGCACGGCGCTGCGCGCGCACGCGCTGTTTCGCAAGAATGTGGATTACATCGTCAGGAACGACAGCGTGCTGATTGTGGACGAGTTCACCGGGCGCGTGATGCCCGGGCGCCGCTGGTCGGACGGCCTGCATCAGGCGGTGGAGGCCAAGGAGGGCGTGCGTATTGAGCAGGAAAACCAGACGCTGGCGTCCATCACCTTCCAGAACTATTTCCGGCTCTACGAGAAACTCGCCGGCATGACCGGCACCGCCGACACCGAGGCGTTTGAGTTTCAGGACATCTACGGGCTTGAGGTCGTCGTCATCCCGACCCACCATCCGATGGTGCGCGACGACCAGCCCGACCTTGTCTATATGACCGGCGACGAGAAGTTCAGCGCCATCGTCGCCGACATCGGCGACTGCGTCGAGCGCCGCCAGCCGGTGCTGGTCGGCACCGCCTCTATTGAGGTTTCGGAATACCTGTCGGGCCTGCTGAACGACGACAAGATTGCCCACCAGGTGCTGAACGCCAAGCACCACGAGGCCGAGTCGCGCATCATCGCGCAGGCCGGGCGCCCGGGCACCGTGACCATCGCCACCAACATGGCCGGGCGCGGCACCGACATCGTGCTGGGCGGCTCGCTCGACGCCGAACTCGCCGCCGCCGGCGAGGGCGAAGGCGAGGGCGACGCCGGCGCCGTGCGCGGCGACTGGCAGCGGCGCCACCGCGAGGTGGTTGATGCCGGCGGCCTGCGCATCATCGGCACCGAGCGCCACGAATCGCGGCGCGTGGACAACCAGTTGCGCGGGCGTTCGGGGCGCCAGGGCGACCCCGGCTCCAGCCGCTTTTACCTGTCGCTTGAAGACAGCCTGATGCGGATATTCGCCAGCGGCAAGGTCAAGTCCATGATGGAGCGGCTGGGCATGGAGAAGGACGAGGTGATTGAGCACCCGTGGGTGACGCGCGCGATTGAGAACGCGCAGAAGAAAGTCGAGGCGCACAACTTTGACATTCGCAAACACCTGCTGGAATACGACGATGTCGCCAACGAACAGCGCCAGATTATCTACCGCCAGCGCCATGAATTGATTGAGGCGCAGCAGGAAAGTGTTGAGGGCGGCGCCGGCGTTGAGGGTGGCGTTGCCGCCGGTGGTGGCGCTGTTGCCGGTGGCGTTGCCGCCGCCGATGGTGTTGATAGTGTTGATGGTGCTGATGGCGTCGCCGCCGGCGTTGATGGCGCCGCCGGCGCCGATGCCGAAGACAGCGAGGCCGAAGGCACGATGGAAACCATGCTGCCGGAAATCATAGATGCCGCGTTTGACGCGCACATTCCCGAATACGCGGTGGACGAACAATGGGAAGTCGCCAAACTGGAAACCGCGCTGGCGCGCGACTTTGACCTGGCGTGCCCGGTGGCGTCGTGGCTGGACGAAAACCCCGACATCACCCGCGACACCATCCGCGAACGGATACAGCAGCAAGCCGATGCCGCCTACCGCGACAAGGCGGCGCAAATCGGCGCCGCGCAACTGCGCCTGCTGGAAGACTTTTGCATGTTGCAGATACTCGACCATCACTGGAAGGAGCATCTGGTGCGGATGGATTACCTGAGGCAGGGCATCAGTTTGCGGAGTTTCGCGCAGAAGAACCCGAAGCAGGAATACAAGCGCGAGGCGTTTCAATTGTTCGGCGACATGTTTGACACGATACGCCACGAGTTTGTGTCGCGCCTGATGAAACTGAAACTGGAAGAGGCGCCGCCGGAATTGACTCCGCGCGCGGCGCCCGAAGACGAGTTGCACCTGGACTTTTTGCACAAGCCGGCGGCGGACGCGCTGCACCCGCAGGCGCAGCCGGGGCCGCAGGCCGCGGCGGGTGAGGCCGCGCCGGAGTTTCCGCCGCCGCCGCCGCCGCGTCCCGCCGAAACGCAGACGGTGCGGCGCGAACACCCGAAAATCGGGCGCAACGACCCGTGTTTCTGCGGCTCCGGCAAGAAATACAAACGCTGTCATGGCGCCGCCCGCTGAACCGCGCGGCGACGCGGCGGCGCCGTTGCCGGTCGCCGGTTTCCGCGTGGCTGCGCTGGCGTGCGGCATCCGCTACCGCGGGCGCGACGACCTCGCGCTGATTGAAGTGGCCGAACAAACCGCGGCGGCGGCGGTTTTCACGCGCAACCGGTTTTGCGCGGCGCCGGTCGTTGTCGCTAGAGAACACCTCGGGCGCGAGGCGCCGCGTTATCTTCTGATCAACGCCGGCAACGCCAACGCCGGCACGGGCGAGGCCGGCATCGCCGACGCCGAAGCGTGCTGCGCTGAACTGGCGCGACTGGCGGGCGTCGCGCCGCACCGGGTGCTGCCGTTTTCAACCGGCGTCATCGGCGAACGCCTGCCGTGCGACAAAATCACCGCGCAACTGCCCGGTTTGCTGGCCGCGCTGTCGCAAGACAACTGGCTCGCCGCCGCGCGCGCCATCATGACCACCGACACCGTCGAGAAATGGCTCAGTCGCCGCGTCGCGTGCGGCGGCGGCGAGGTCGCGCTGACCGGCATCGCCAAGGGCGCCGGCATGATATGCCCCGACATGGCGACGATGCTGGCGTTTGTCGCCACAGACTTGCAGATGGACGCGCAAACCGCGCGGGAATTGCTGCGCGACGCTTGCGCGCTGTCGTTCAATTCCATCACGGTGGACGGCGACACCTCCACCAACGACGCCTGTATGCTGCTGGCGAGCGGACGTTCCGGCGTGCGCTGGCATGACCTGGACGACGCCGCGCGCCGCGCTTGCACGGCGGCGCTGAACGGCCTGATGCGCGACCTGGCGAAGGCGATAGTGCGCGACGCCGAAGGCGCGACCCGGCTGATTGCGGTGGATGTGCGCGGCGCCGCTTCCGCCGGCGAGGCGCGCGCGGTGGCGTACACTGTCGCCCATTCGCCGCTGGTCAAGACTGCGTGCTGCGCCGGCGACCCGAACTGGGGCCGCATCATCGCCGCCGTCGGACGCAGCCCGGTTGATGACCTGGATGTCGCGCGCGTCGTCTGTTATCTGGACGACCACCGCATCTTCGCCGACGGCGCGCAGGCCGCCGGTTACGACGAACACCGCGCCGCCAAAATCATGTCCGCACCGGAATTCACCATCCGCATTGAACTCGGACGCGGCGCCGCCGCCGCCGTCATCTGGACTTCCGATCTGACGGAAGACTATGTGAAAATCAACGCCGACTACCGCACTTGACGGGCGGCGTGCGGGTCAGGCAAAGCGGCGGTGTTTTGTGGCGATGATTGCCCGGCGCGGTTTGGGCGGGAGTTTCCCCCGGCGGTTCGGGCGGCGGC